>NZ_JAUBPE010000068.1:0-44740 GCF_036700565.1 Microcoleus pseudofavosus SVA1_A4 | reverse complement strand
TGGTTATTAAATGGGATCGAAAAATCAAAAATAAAGGCAATGCTATTTTATCCGGTTTAGCTGCGTAGCAGCTTATCTAATTATGGGCGGGCAGGATGCCCACCCCACAATCAAATTCACGGGCGGGCAGGATGCCCACCCCACAATCAAATTCATTCTTTGTGGAACAGGCATCTTGCCTGTTCCTGACAATAGTGCAAGATATCCGATCTAAAAAAACTTTTGCTACCCCCTTGACACGTGTGTAGTATATATGTAGTATGTAGATATGGAAAGCGCAGGACAAGCAAAAACCTGTATTTTTCGTGCAAATTCTGAACCTTGACAACTAAATATTGCTCAAAATTTCAACGAACATCAATTTGAAAGTCTTGCAATACAGACTCGATTGTCATGTTGTTACTTTATACGAAACTGTTCGGTTACAAACTGACTCGGACCGAGTCAGATGTTGTACGAAATCAGTCTAATTTCAACGAATTTCATGCGGATTCAGAACAGACAAGTTCAGCCAGATTTCAATCAACCAATAAGGCTGAGGAAATCCGCAAAATCAAACAAGCTTATCATTTAGAACGGCGCTTATTTTAGTAAAGATTATCATATTTCGTGAATCTTTACCGATACTGGCAATTTGCTAAGTCTCACAAAAAGCCAAAGTCGAGAGCAGATAAGCTACTAATCCCAAATCCAAAATCGCTCTAGGAGGTATCGGTAATGGTTCATATTCGTTTTGAAGGACGTTCCTACGACGTGGCAGAAGACCAACTGGGTATCGCGGCAGGAATGAGCGATCGAGCTATTAAAGAACGTCTGGCCAATCATTTTGATGTCAAGGGATCTCGCTTCGAGTCTTACGTTCTCGATCGCCGTCCCAGCGGGGATTTAATTGTCCGCCCAGAAGCCGTTTACGGCTAGGAATTCACTTAAAGCACGTATTAGGCAGCGCACCCCAACTAAAGAAGCTTACAAACTGGAAACGTTCGACTTAAAATCGAATAGTAGGTTCAATTCCTACCTGCCGAGAGGCTAAAAAAAGCTTCTCTGACTTGTGCGCTGCCTTTTATAGCTGAATTTTTTATATCTGGCGCTTAAAAGTTCCACTTCGCGCCCCAACAAAGGAAGCTTACATACTAGCTCATTGGTAGAGCAATTCCCTCTTAAGGAAACGGTCGCGGGTTCAACTCCTGCGTATGTGCCAACGGCTTTCTTGACTTGCGCGAAGTGACTTTTTAGGCGCTATAAACTCTTGTTGTTAATTCAGGATAATAATTAAGTAATCCTGTTTGTATTGAAGACTTCCGTCCTCAAAAATAAATTGGGTATTAGCCATGAGAAAAAGACTGGCAATTTACCGATCGCCCAACGAGATAGACAGTCTGATTCATGCCTTCCAAGAATGCAGCCTGTCGCGAAGTCAATGGACGCACGAAGCACACTTAACCGTTGCCCTGTGGTATCTATGTTATGACTCGGAGCAAGAAGCGATAAATGCGATTCGCAATGGCATTAAACGTTACAACTCGGTTCAAGGAATTGAAACCACAAAAAACAGCGGGTATCACGAAACACTAACGCTGTTTTGGGTGCGAACTATTCGCGGGTATCTCGCCGATGAAAGCCAAAATCGCTCGATCGTACATCTGGCTAACGGTTTGATTGCAAAATATGCCGATCGCACTTTACCTTTTACCTATTACACGCGCGATCGTCTGATGTCCTGGGAAGCTCGAATTAACTGGGTTGAACCAGATTTGAAGTCCCTCGAATCCGAAATAGTCCGCCAGGGATTGAAATCCCTGTCTAATAGCTAAAGTCCTCTGAAGAGGACTAAAGATATTTGTTTTTGTTGGTTTTTAATCACAGAAAATACATTTTTAAACACGCATTTCAGTCCTCTTAAGAGGACTTAAGCTTTGAGCCAGGGATTTCAATCCCTGGCGGACTGAAAGCACAGGTGCAAAATATTAGGTAACACCAATGAATATGAATACAGCAGAGCGCGATTTGCGTTTGGAAATGCTCAACAGTCTGCTCACAAATCCTCACCGTGTATTAGAAAAAGTAGCAGAAATCCACAAGTTAATTATCGAATTAGACCCAATATTTTACGGTCATTTAGCAGTGTGGTATCAAGGTCACGGCGACGTGCGCGATCACAAGGAAGTTTTTGCCGGAAACTTGCTAACTTCGGCGCTGACCGAACACCGAGATGCCGGTTTTATGATGCTGCAAGAGTTCCCTCCCTACGAGGTTTCCCGGATTGTGGACTTTATGAAGCGGCACCAGAATAAGGTGCCTCGCAGCGCGCGCACTGCTGTCACTCGCTATCTAAAATCGCGGGAAAAGAATCCGCAGTTTTTCGATCGCGCCGCCATCCGCAACCGCAAGGCGATGAAGCATTTGTACGCAACGCTGCACGTCAAGCCGAGCGATCGCGCTAATGCTATTCTGTTTAAAGACAATCCGCCGGAAGACTCTCTGGCATTCGTTTTGAAGCAGTTAGCAAAAGCGGCGACACCTGCGGAACAGGCGAATTTGATTGTTGAGTACAAGATTCCGTATACGATCGCAGTTGGTGCGATCAAACAGCTAACGCCAACAGTTTTGGCCGCGCTGATTAACTCGATGTCGCCGCAGGAAGTCATCAACAATTTGAAATCGATTCGGTCGCGCGGCGCGATGGATCACGCGGAAGTCAAGCAGTTGATTGACTCGAAGTTGGATGAAGCCGCAAAGTGCGATCGGGTTTCTGCTTACAAAGCGAGTGTTGCGGGTGCAGGCGCGAACTTCGACGCAGCAACGGCGGCGAAGCTGGAAGCGGTGACAAACGAACAGGTGAAGAAGCGCGGCAAGATTGCTAAAGCAACTGGTTTGTTGATTGACAAGTCGGGAAGCATGGAAAGTGCGATCGAAGTCGGGAAGCGTCTCGCTGCTTTGATTTCGGGCATTTCCGAGGCTGCGCTGTTCGTTTATGCCTTTGACACGATGCCGTATCCAGTGCAAGCAAACGGCAGCGAATTGACAGACTGGGAACGCGCTTTCAAGCACATCCACGCTGGCGGCGGCACAAGTTGCGGTTGCGCGGTGGAAGCAATGCGGATTAAGAAGCAGGTTGTCGAGCAATTCATTATGGTGACAGATGAAGGCGAAAACGCTGCACCTTATTTCGCGGATGCTTATCAGAATTACTGCCGCAGTTTGGGGGTAATTCCTGATGTTGTGATTGTGCGAGTTGGTGCTTGGTGCGAATATGTCCAGAAGCAATTGAAGGACAAACAAGTATCGGTGGAAACCTTTACGTTTGCCGGCGATTACTACTCCTTGCCGAATTTAGTGCCGATGTTGAGTCGTCCTTCGCGGCTGGAATTGTTGATGGAAATTCTGGACACGTCGCTGCCGGTCAGGGATGATAAGTAAATTGTAGGGTGCGCACTGCGCACCTTACTTATTATATGCTAAAATTGGCACGGAGCTGAAGGACAAGACACTATGAAACTAGCGGAAGCTTTAATTTTAAGAGCTGACTGTCAAAAAAGAATGGAACAACTGCGAGCCAGATTGACAAGAAGTGCTAAAGTACAGGAAGGAGAAGAACCTGCAGAAAATCCCCAAGCGCTGATGAGCGAAGTAGATGCAGGGGTGCAAGAACTGGAAGACTTAATTAAGAAAATTAACAAGACTAATTCGCTGACAACTCTGGAAGATGGAGTGACTTTATCGGATGCTTTAGCCAAGAGAGATGCTCTCGCGCTTAAGCGCGGCATCTACAATTATGTAGTTGACGCAAGTGCTTTGAGGCAAGACCGCTATACTCGATCGGAAGTCAAATTTTTCAGTACAATCGATGTTGGTGAATTGCAAACGCAAATGGATCGAATGTCTAGACAGTATCGGGAGTTAGATACTAAAATACAGCAAGCAAACTGGAATACTGAACTTATCGATTGAGCAAGTTGGTAGCCAATGCAATAGAAGCGAGCACAACCCCCCAACATTGGGACCAGCCTTTGATGCTGCTGGCATGAGGGGTCATGCTAAAACCTCACAAATTAAGCCCAGTATTGTTACAAGCGTACAGGGCATTGTTAAAGTTACTACCGCGTGCTGGTCTATTGATATTGGTGAGGGTGGGTTAGGGGTTTCTTGCTCAATTGCAAAAAGTATTGGGAATTATAGTATAATGTCAACTCAAATGACCTCTGCTGAGGCTAAAACTAATTTAGATAAAATTTGCGATCGCGCTGTTGAAACTGGGGAAGTAATAGTTATTACTAGACCGAACGGCAAAAATGCGGTTTTGATTTCTGAGGCAGAATTAGAAAGTTTGCTAGAAACGCTTTATTTGCTGAGGTCGCCTGCCAATGCAACTCGTTTGTTTACAGCATTAAAAAGAGCTAAAGCAAGAGTCATTCAACCTCAGACACTCGATGAAATTTGCGAAAAATTTGGCATTAATGAAGAGGATGATAGTGAAAATGAGGTAGCGATCGCCAGTTAAACCATTGAGGAGAGAATCACAATCTTCTACTATACTCTAAACTTGGGAGGAGCAGTGGGTGACTTCAATATTAATCAAAGATTTAGCAACCGAATTAGAGCTTTTCACCGAAGATCCCGTGGAAAGATTTATTACCAGCGGGGTAAGTTGGGAACAGTATGAACAACTACTGACTCAACTCGGAGATAGTCCTTGGTATCGGGTTACTTATTTAGATGAAGTGCTGGAAATTATGGCCCCAAGTCGCCGTCACGATCGAGATAAAACCAATATTGGGATGCTGCTAGAAGCGTATTTTCAAGAAACACGGACTCGGTTTTGGGGATTGGGTTCAACTACCTTCCGCATTCAAGCAAAAAAGGGGGGTACAGAACCGGATGAGTGCTATTGTATCGGTACAGAAAAAGAATTTCCTGATTTAGCGATCGAGGTTGTACTCAGCAGTGGCGGCCTGGACAAGTTAGCAGTTTACAAAAAGCTCGGAATCAGAGAGGTTTGGTTCTGGAAAAATCGTCGCTTTGAGGTTTATCATCTTCGGGGAGAGGAATATGAAAAAATGCAGCAAAGCGAGTTGTTGCCGAATTTGGATTTATCACTGATTGCAGAGTATGTACAACGCCCCGACCCCCTTGAGGCGGTGTTGGAGTTTCGAGAAAGAGTTAGAGAAAATTTAAGAGAAAGTTGAGATTTAATATCAATCTTTACTACCAAACATCTCCCTCAATATCCTCAAGCGACAACTTTTTACCTATTTTCAATTATTCTCGAGTTTGAGCGATAATTTCTAGTAACTCTGGATTAGCGATGGATGACACTAACTGAGAATCCGCAGCAGCTAAAGCAGCGCGCAACTTTTCCGAAGTCAGTGCAGGATATTTCTCTAACACTTGCTGTTCGGTCCATCCCGCAGCAAAGAGGCCAAGCAAGAATTCTACAGACAATCGAGTTTCTGGCGCTGCTGGTTGACTTGTTGAAGCTTTCGGGTTTGGATGAATGAGCTTTCGCCAGTCCATTGTTTTACTTAAACGATTGGGGAAGATTCCGCCGATTATACTGCATTTGGGTACAGTAAAAACACTGACCTCGTTGACTGACTTTGTAACAGTGCCACCGCAGGTCATACCATTTTAGATTTTAGATTTTGGATTTTAGATTGGGAAGCACTGAGGAATTAAGGGTTTGAAGCTTGGCTAGAGTCGCATTTTTTTTGAACTGGTGTCATTTCGCGGTTTTGCGATTAAATTGTTATTACGATCGCAGTACAGCATTTTCTTATAGACTAGAGTGATGGGGTAGCGACGGGGCGATCGCCTTTTTTCATTTTGTCCGTTTGAATACCAAACCGCGTTAGCGAAGCCCTCGAAGAGGATCGCACTAAATCTCAACCCACTGTGCAACCCACAATACAACTACTTTAACTTCTTAAAACTATGGGAAAAAAGTCGAAAGCCAAAAAATCCCAGGTCAAAAAACCCAGTTTGCTCTGCCAGCGACTCCAAGAAGCTCTCGATCGAGGCAGCAAAGTTTGGATTAAAACAAATAATAGCAGTTTCGGCGGCATCCCGATTAATTTGTTCGGGGAGTTTGCGGAACTTTTGGTGATAGTTCCCCCTAACGAACAGGCGGAAAATATCGATGCTTACGGACAAGTTACGTGGCTGATTCGAGTCTCTGATATTATTGCACTCGCTTACCCTACTGAATACTGGTCTAAAGATAGATTAGAAAGTTTGCTGCCACCTGATGCAGTTACTTCAGAAGTAGGAGATTCACTGTAAGGCGCGCAATGCGCACCCAACTTTTAGCGGATTTGGATTTGGTAAGGTGCGCAATGCGCACCCTACATTTCCTATTTTCTAAGCTGTTTTACGAGCTAAAATATACACCGCTACGATCGATTTTTATCAGTTTAATTACTTGTTGCAAGCTGAAAGTTGGACTTTACAGTTGCCGCCATCTAGCTCGCTGCAACCGGCTAGAGCTTGAGCTTCTGCTGCTGCTTTATCGTCGCCCCAGCCCGCACCTGCTCCTCCTTTGCCTACTGCGATCGCTCCACAATTATTAGTATTAGAGGTCAGCGGTTCGCAGTCGTTAGCACCTTCGCTGTGTTCATTGCAGACGGCTACTGCTGCGTTAAGTGCTTCTTTCTCTGTAGCATGATCCCAACTAATACCAGTGGCGTCAGAAGTCGGAGAATAAGCAGTAGCTCCATAGGTGTCCTGAGCTTTAGCTACCTGGACAGAGCCAAAAATAGGAAGTGTCAAAGCTGTCACTACAACCAACTTAGAAAAGAGCTTTTGCAGCATATTTACTTGAGATATCTACAAGGTTAAATTTGGAGGCTCGCTCAATATTAGATTAGGATATTCATTTCTGTCAACACTATTTACAAATATTTATATTAGTTAAATTAAAAGTGTGTTCTGTAAAAAAAAGTAAGATTACGGAGGTCAATTCAGTGGCAGATATTCGCAAAATCCTCAGCCAACTCGCGGCAAAAGAAGGGCAGCTACTCGATACCCAATTCCTGGCTCCCTGCGTGCGCGGGGGAAGCGTGCGGATAAGGATTAGCTCAATGGTTTATACTTTTCAACCGCAGCCGCGCAACTTTGAAGGATGGGCTATTTTTGGGCCGATTAATGAGAAAATTGCTGCGGTAATTGAGGAGCCGAGTTTGCCGCAAGTGGCAGAGTATTTGCAACTGCTCGTACCCGTTCGCTTGCACTTGGCTTGCCTGCTGCAAGGGCAAACTTGGCTGGCTTATCCTGTTAACGAATCTGATGCTAAACAGCGCACTGGTGTTGCGAAACCCGTACCAGTTCATTTAGTAACTGAAGGTTCGCAGTTTGAGCCGATCGTTGCGCGGTGGGACGGTCATTGTTTGTGGTTTGAAGAGATTGACAGGCGCGCCGATCCGCTGCCGTCTGAGGAATTGAAAGCAGCTTTGAAAAAGTTGATTTTGCCTCAAGAAGTTCGCTTTAAAGGGATGACGCCAGAAATGCGAAGTGTTTACGAATTGGTGTCCCGAAATATTAAAGATTTCGATCCGAAAGTGCGGGCAGAAAAGCGCTTGCAGCGGGCGTTGAAAATGGCCGGCGGCGAGTTGCGGGATTTTGGCGATCGCAAAAATTACTGGCTGGTGGAATGGACTAGCGGCAGTGGAGAACATCACACTTCGGCGATCGCCAAAAATGACTTGACAGTGATGAGTGCTGGCATTTGTCTCAGCGGATTGGACAAAGACTTCGACTTGCATTCATTGGTTGGAGTCGTCGAAAATCGCTAATTCTTGATTACCATGAGTATATTTTTTCACGAACAACTTTACAGAAGTGCCGCAGTGATGTCGCTGGTAAAAAATTTCCCGGTAACGGTGTGCGGCGCGGGCGCTTTGGGTGCGAATATAACAGAAAGTCTGGCGCGATCGGGCTTTTGTCAGTTAAAAGTCATCGATCGCGATCGCATCGAGGAACGCAACCTTTCCACTCAACCCTATTATCGATCGGACATCGGCGCATTCAAAGCCAAAATTCTCGCCAACAACCTCTACCGCGCTTTGGGAGTCAGCATTGACGCGCACTCAAAAGAATTGACGCCTGCAAATGCCGATCGGCTGCTGGCCAACAGCGCCACAGTCATCGATACTTTTGATAACAGTATCGGCCGACAAGCAGTCAAGGATTACTGTGCGAGTGTCTCCCTTCCCTGCGTGCACGTCGGATTAGCTGCGGATTACTCCGAAATAATTTGGAACGAACACTATCGGGTTCCTTCAGCGGCGAATGATGACGTTTGCGATTACCCGCTGGCGAGAAACTTGGTAATGCTGACAGTTGCAGTTGCCTGCGAAGTAATTGTTACCTTTGCTGCTACCCAAGAGCAACAAAATTTAACTTGCACGATCGGAGATTTTGCAGTAAAGCCACTTATATTGTAAAATGTCGGTTGACTGTTGCCAGAAACCCGGTAAATCGAGATTGGATGCCCCCATCCCAGAAACCCGGTTTCTCACCCTCAAACAATCGTCCAACTTGCAAAAAACGCTTGAAAATTTAACAGGGAAAGTATGGCAGGATCGCAGACTTTTTATTTTGTACTAGCAATTCTCGGTTTATTAGTTTTGACTGGCGCAAATGGAGCCAACTATGCAGCGGGCGACGCAGTTTGCCACACTAATGATTGCCATAGACCAGAGGTGAGACACCATAAAAGGATTTTAAAATGCGGCTCGAAAGGGCACGATGTGAAGAAACTGCAAAAGTTGTTGAACGCGCGGGGCTTGTCCCCACACCCGATCGTAATTGATGGCGTTTTCGGTCCGACAACCGAAAATGCAGTGAAAAGATTTCAGCGGCAAGCTCATATTCCTGTAGACGGAGTTGTGGGAGGCAAAACTTGGGACAGACTGTTTGCTAGTTCGTAACTTGAAGCACCGGACAATAAAGGTTCCTAAGTCATCATTGCTAATCATTAATCGCTGCGGTTTGTAGTTGGACAGATAGCGCATTTTGTGCAACTACAGACACAGAAGCTTTAATCAACAATCAATCGCATATCTAGATTGCTAATGAATGAAGTTTTAGATTTTTGGTTTGGTCGATCGCACTCTCCTGAGTTGGGCAAAGTCCAAAACAAGTGGTTTGAAAAAGATGCGGATTTTGATGCCGAAGTGCGTTAGCGAAGCCCTCGAAGAGGATCGGGCTTTCTGCAGCAATACGAACTAGCCGCCTCCGGTCAACTCGACTCATGGCAAGATTCCCCCGACAACTGCCTAGCATTAATTCTACTGCTCGATCAATTTCCGCGCAATATGTTTCGCGCGACACCTCAAGCCTTCGCCACAGACAGCAAAGCTTTAGCCACCGCCGAATACGCTGTTAATCACAACTTCGATCGCGAATTGCTGACTGTACAAAAATTGTTTATTTATCTCCCTTTTCAACACAGCGAAAACTTAGAAAACCAGCAAAAATCTGTGGAACTATTTCGCCAACTCAGCGGCGAACCTGACAGCGATTCACTCATTGAATACGCGCAGCAGCATTTGAAAATAATCGAGCGTTTTGGGAGATTTCCCCACCGCAATCAAATTCTCGGACGAGAAACAACCCCGGAAGAAGCAGAGTTTCTGAGACAACCCGGTTCGGGATTTTAAAGCGCGATCGCAAAACTTTTAGGCTACTTAAATTATCAATATGTGCTTCAAACACCAAGAATATATGGAACAATTAATAGCATTTAAACTCAGTAAATTTCCTTTATCTCTCAGAAGCATAGTCAATTTAGAATATTTCGACGGCCCGCTGCTGTCGCTTTTTGAGAATGAATACGGCGATAGCTATCTTTATTCTTGGTGCGATGTAGATAATTTGTACAATCGCTGGTTGGTTTTCAGAGTTGCACAACTAACTCTCAAGCTTTACATAGAGGGACAAGTTTCATTGCACGAGTTAATTGTAAATCCTGTTGACGGATTTCTCTATTCATTAGATATATAGCAATCCTAAATCAGTCGCAAAATCGAGCGAGACCAGAATCCTTGCAGTGCGAGCATCTTGCTCGCGTATAATGCAAGCAAATCATTTAGGATTGCTATAGACAATGATTTACAGGTGAAAAACACATATTTAATCCTGCCTGAAAATTTACCTGCAATCTACTTACCCGAAACAGATTCCTATTACGAACTGTCTGATTTAAATCGCGAAACGGCGGAAGAAGATAGGTTATTAATTTTTCAAAAGCTTTCCGATGAATCCCAACTTAGCAAGGTTTGAAGCTGACTAAACAACCAGATCCCCGACTTTTTGAAAAAGTCGGGATCTAATCGATCGCCCGATCGTCAGCCGCGATACTGCACCCGATAAATCCGGTTGTTCGCTTCCTCAGTAAACAGCAAACTCCCGTCAGGTAAAACCAGCAAACCAACAGGCCGCCCCCAAGTTTTCGGGCCCGACGGATCTGTGAGAAAACCAGTCAGAAAATCCTCATAATAACCTTGAGGGCGTCCGTTCGCCGCATTAAAAGGTACAAACACGATTTTATAACCAGTTCCAGCGTTCCGGTTCCAACTGCCGCGAAACGCCACAAACGCCCCGTTCAGGAATCTTTTGGGAAACGTTTTGCCGTCGTAAAACTGAAGCCCCAAAGCGGCCGAGTGCGCCTGAAAAAGCACGTCCGGCATTAATGTTTTAGCCGCTAAATCAGGTCGATCGCTATTGCCATTTCTGGCGTGGCGCGGGTCGAGCAAATTCGGCTTAAAATAAGCGTAAGGCCAGCCGTAAAACTCGCCTTGACGAATTCTTGTCAAGTAATCCGGCACCAAATCATCTCCCAAACCGTCGCGTTCGTTGACTGTCGCGTAGAGTTGATTTGTTTTCGGGTGAAAATCCAATCCCACCGGATTTCGCAAACCGGAAGCAAAAATTTGCGGGTTCTTGCCGTCCAAATTCATCACTTGAACAGACGCCCTCGGCAGCGCTTCAGAATCGGCATTAGACTGCGATCCAACTGATACGAAAAGCTTGCTATTGTCGGGGGAAACGACAACATTTCGCGTCCAGTGTTGGTTGTAGCCGCCGCCCGGTAAATCGGCAATTTTTTGACCGGTACCGGTCAATTGTTCCTGCCCTTGTGTGTAGGGAAACCGGCGGACTTCAGCGGTATTTCCGAGGAAAAAATAGCGATCGGCAAAAGCCATGCCAAAGGGAATATTTAACCCGTTTTGGGCGCTGGCAAAAGTCTTGCGAACCTCAGCAACGCCGTCGCGGTTGGCATCCCGCAACAGCGTAATCCGATTCTGCCGGGTTTCTGTTACCAAAACATCCCCTGTCGGCGTCAAAGCCAGCCATCGGGGAGCGTCTAAATTGTCAGCAAAAACGTTGACGACGAAGCCAGGAGGCACTCTCAGCACTGGCGATGCGGGAATTGGTACTACTTGAGGAGGTTTTGAGGCGCTTTCGCTGGCTCCTGGCTGCGGCAAGGAAGTTGCAACAATGCGGATTGGCTGCGGCGAAAGCGGTTTGGTCGGTACAATTTGACTTGTCCCAACATTTGCCAGGGGTACAGGGGAGGGAATTTGCGACAGGGGGCCTTGGTCGCCAACAGCAGGCGCGATCGCATCTGTAGCTCGATCGCACGCAATCACCGACAACAGCAGAATTAGCAGCAAGAAACGCAGGTAATACATAGCAGCGATTTCTCAACAATTGCTGGACAATTTTATTATTCTAACTGCTATTAAACAGCGAAGCCACCGCGCACGCGGTGGCTTAATTCCGTTTACAAATCTAGCTCTACCAAAGTCCTCTCACAGGAGCCGGAGCCGGAGCCGGACGGGGAGCGGGAATCGGAGCGGGAGCCGGACGCGGTGGCGGAGCCGGACGCGGTGCCGGAGCCGGTAATGGGGCCGGGCGCGGTGCCGGTGCTGGGATTGGGGGACGAACAACGGTTGTGGCTACCACCTTATAATCGGGGATCACGACGATGTTTTCCACCTGAGATCCAGCTACGGTGGCTCTGACTTTCATTCCCGGTACGAGGCCAATAATTCTCAGGACGCATCTTTGAATCCTGAGAGTCCTGTACGGCGCGTTTTCTTCGCGAATTGTTACTACGTCGCCGACAATATTTTTGACAAAACCGGTAATGGTTCGAGTGTTTGCTGTTGTGGTGGTCTGCGTTTGGGCTATTTGAGTTGCAGGGTTAGCCATCGCAGGATGCACTGAGACCGCCGATATAAGCACGGACAGGGTTGCACCTGTCAATAATTTGATGTTCTGAAGACGCATTGAAACCTCACATTAACTGCTATTCAGGGTCGGGTTTGCTTCCGCTGCGCGAAAGTCCCAACCTCTATACCTAATCCAGTTTAATCCCCGGAGTAGGAAATTTATGACAATCTCAAAAAAAGATTATCGAACAAGTATTGAAAGACTAAATTTTACATCATAAGTTCCCGATTTACAACAAGTTCAGCGGTTCGCATCTATCGAGTGTTGGCGTGATATATTGAGTTTGTTCGATCGACCGTTGCAGTTTTTTTTAAGCCAACTTAACTGTTGCTGGGCGGGAAACTCTGCCAAAAGACAGATTGTGCTTGCCGGATGCAGCAGCCCCATAGTTTCAATTCTCGATCGCCAGCCGGCCTGCAGCTAAAAAATCAAATTAGTTGGAGGTAAAATTTAATCATTTTCTTGCAGGATTTACGCATAAACCGGGTTTTTTCACGAAAATCTCTCGCGGAACTCCACCGATCCCCTTATAAAAACCCGGTTTTTTTGGTATTATTGCCTAAGTTTTGTGTTTAGTTACAAGTTATCAGTTGTGGAATATAAACTAAAAAATGCGTAGCATTGGCAGTCAAAAAGCCATCGGAAAATTTTAGTTAGCGGGTGCGGTTTGGGGATAATGAGATAGGAACTTTGTAGGAACTGCTGGTGAGGAATTTAGTCAACAAAACAATGGTGAACAGCAAATTTTTATTTAACAAGTTAATTGTGGTGAGCTTGAGTTCAGTCGCGCTGTCGGTCGCCCTACAGCAGCAAGCTGCTGCCGAACCTGTTGCTAATTCAAGTAATAGCGCGATCGCAGCGCAGTCGGTCAAATCCGAGCCAAAACTGCCGAATCTCCCAGCACCAGAATTGCCGCCGTTGGGTGAACCGTTTCGGTATATTCCGCAGGAACCAAAGCCTCCGGTAAATCCAATAGAAGAAGTGCGTTTAGTGCTGAAATTGCGAGAACGCCGCGTCTATCTTTACCGAGAAAATAAGGTGCAAGCCAGTTTCCCGGTTGCTGTGGGAAAAGGCGGCTGGGAAACTCCTACAGGCAATTTTAAAGTTATCCAAATGATCAAAGATCCAGTTTGGCAAAATCCTTGGACAGGAGAACTTATTCCTGCGGGGCCGGACAATCCATTAGGGACTAGGTGGATGGGGTTTTGGACGGATGGCAAGAATGTGATTGGTTTTCACGGTACTCCGAATCCAGAGTCGATCGGGGGGGCGGCTTCTCACGGCTGCGTCAGAATGTTTGACAAAGACGCGCAGGCTTTATTTGAGAAAGTCGCAGTTGGAACGCCGGTGATAGTCGAGCATTAGTTATTCGGAGGTTGCGGTGCACAAAAACACATGAACAGGCAAGATGCCTGTTCCACAAAGACTTAAATTTGGTTGTGGGGAGTAGGGGTTGGGCATCCTGCCCGCCCATGAAAGACTTATTGATAATGCAGCTATTGGGTGAGTTAAAACTTACATTTTGCACCCCTCTCAGCAACAGGCAAGATGCCTGTTCTACAAAGAGTTAAATAGATTGCTGGTATTTTTCCAGCAACTCCGGGATGTAATCGTAGCCGTCAACACCGATCGCCGGAATGATGTTCGATCGACTTTTCACCAAAGCTTGTTTAAAAGCTTCAGCCCCCATTTGTCCCCGCAAAATTGTCAGCAAACCAGCCGCTTGGCGCCACTCCGCCGCCCCAATTTGCTCCAAAGTATACATCCCCAAACTGCCAGCAAATATCGCTTGTTCTAGTGCGTTGATTCGGTAATAAGCTTGAGCCAAATAAGCCAAATTCAGACCCTGCAAATACAAGTCGCCCGAAAATTGGGCAGCTTGCCAACCTTTTAGCAAATATTCGATCGCACCTTCAGCATTTTCCAGGGCGATTTTAGCAATACCGAGACTGCTGGAACAAAAAGCTTGACTTTGGCGATCGCCCAATTTTTCCGACAGCAACAAACCTTGTTCCAAATAGCCGATCGCACTCTCATAAACCTCCGGTTCCACCTCCTCCAACTGCCGCGCTTGAAACACTTCGCTGTAACCCAAATTAGCCAGGGCATTTGCCTCGCCTTGTCGCTCTCCCGCTTGTCGTGCCATAATTAAAGCCCGCTGGCTGTAATTAATCGCTTCCTGATAATTTTTTTGAGCAACATAGTTGCGGCTGATGTGATTGAGATTGGCAACTTCGCAAGCTTTGTCTCCTTCCATGCGGGCAATTTCCAGCGCTTGCTTGTGCAGCAAGATCGATCGCTCGTAAGCCCCAGCCGCCTGCATCGAATAACCCAAAAGCGTCATAATCCGAGCTTTCGCTTGAGTGCCTTCAACTCGCCGCAGCGGTTCATCTAAATAATCCAAGGTATGCCGCAGAGACTTGCCATCAAACGAAGCAAAAATCCCGCCGTAAAGCGGAAAGTATTCCCGCTGAGAAAAAGCGCGCAAAATTTGCAAAGTTACTTGAAAACAAGCATTTGCCAACTGCTCGCCGCTCTTGGTAGAATTATTAAACCCACTAGCTAGCTGACTCCAAATTACAGCAAAAGTAATGTAAGTAGAAATTGAAGCTTTTGTTGACACTTTGGAATCGTAAACTTGCTTGTCAAACCATGTCGCCAACGCCCGCTGCAAGCACTGCAATATAATCGCTAATTCCACCAATACGCCTAACTCTAAATTCGATTGCTTGGCTGCGAATTGAACTACCGATTCACCGAGCGCAATAGTATTCAATAGATCGTGCGGAAAGCGACTGTTAACTTTTTTTGCCCAAAAAGCCCAAGGTCCATTTTGTTCGGGACTACCGGCAAATCCTAGCTGCTGCGGCTGATAAATCCAGCCCACAAGTTCCGGTTCCAAACGCTGCCAAGATTCTAAACCTTTGGCAATGCCGGCGGTGATTTGCTGCAAATCTCGCTCGCTTTCGGGATTAGAAGTTTGCAGCATTTGTTGGTGCAGAGATTTTGCCAATTGCTGCAATTGATCGAGAGTCAGCGGATGTTCTTTATTCGGATCGATTACTTGCAATAATGCCAGGAGGCGGCCGTTAGATTCCGCAGTAAGGATTTGTTGGATTGAAGATGCGATTTCGCGATCGACGCGGTTATCTTTCTGCCAGCGTTCCCATTCTCCTTGGATGGTTTTGAGCGCTCTAATGGTGCGATTTGCCTTTGCTTGTTTGATTTCGTCTTTTTCATTTTTGAGCATATTTTCGGCGGCGTCGAGGCGTTCTCCGAAGCAGCGTTCAAAGATTTCGCCGGTGCCGGCGCCGATGTCTTGCACGAGCATTTGATAGACTTGTTCTTTAGAGCGAATTTGACCTTTGAGGGTGATTTCGACAATTTTGTCGATTAGGGCTAAGTAGCGATCGCGCAATGAGGTAGATTCTGGCATAATTTATTTTTAGTTAATAACTTTTTACGGACACCGCTGGCAGTCGGCAGAAATTGATCCTGCTACTTAATTTTACAGTTCATCTGGATTAATGCCCATTGCTGTGAGGCGATCGGCCAATCGATTTGCTCGCTGACTTTCTAATTCGGCTCGCTGACTTTCTGATTCGGCTCGCTGACTTTCTAATTCGGCTCGCTGCCTTTCAAATTCCTCTGGAGTCAGAACCCAATCGCCGCTAGCATCGTACCACCGCAGCCACAACCTCGAACAACCTTGATAACAACCTTCCCACAAACCTATACCTAATTCTAATTCCGGTATCCAGAAGCGCGACTCGGTTAAAACTTGTTCGCGGTAACGATTGCCAATCAAGCGAAATACTCTCAGTTGATTGTTGTACCGACTAAAAACAAAGTAGTAAGGAATCTGCAAAATCTGTTCGTAAACTCGCCACTTAGTAGGCGGTTTATTTGGTGTTTCTTCTGTGATTCCTAAATCCTCATCTTCAGTTCCAGGTGACAGCAGTTCCACTACTACCAGAGGACTGACATTTTCTTGCCACATCACGTAGCTGAGGCGCAATTCGTCACCTCGATAAAATCTCGGAACTCCCAAGACGACAAACCAATCAGGTCTTTTGTACCAATTGAGATGGTTAGAATCGTAGTAGAGATTGAGGTCTGTCGCTATAAATATTTGTTCTGGCCGATGGTTTGCGGGGCGACAGGTTAGACGCAGCAGTTCAGGTTGAAAGTCGTGGAATTCGTCAGGCAAACCGGGTTCCTCCGGGTCTTCACTGGGTAAATCATACATCGTAGGGAGGACTTTTGTTTGCGAAGGCTGCGAATCCGGTACGTACATCGTCATAAGATTACCCAGGCGAGACGGCTTGAGGAGATTGAAGCGGTACGGCAATTGTAATATTATAGCGCGATGCGATTTGTTGCGGCAGAAAATCGGTATCTTTTGCACCGGGAATCTTGGCTAAATAACAATCACGAACTGCAAACATAAAACCTTTAATTGCCTCTGCTGCATTCAGAAAGTCGGCATCTATTAGAAAATCGCGCCACTTAGTTTCATTGTCATCATAAGTCTCTACTAAATGCAGACCTGCTAAATACTCGGCTACGGGGTCAAGTACAAAGCGGACATTCTCTTGGCTAGGAAGATTCGTTTGGATGAGGTGGAGTTTTTCTTCGAGATAGTTGAGGCGTTGCTCTGCATTTTGTGAATTTAAGACAGATAGCGCATTGATGGCATCTTTAATCTTCGTGCTAGCGGGTCGATAAGTTAGTTTCAAGCATTCCCAAGCCAGCAATTGAGCATCTTCGTACATGGTACGATCGGTCAATTTATTCTCTACCACATCCCGGTTGAGTTGCTTCAGGTACTCCAGCATCAAATCTGGTATGTTTTGAGGTAAATTTTCATCTTTGATTCCTTCCATTTTAGCGATCAACACATCTGCGTACAGTTTGGCAAACAATACAGTTGTACTTCTGCCTTGAATTCTGATTTCCTCTAAAAGTTTAGCCAAATCGCCGCAGACATAATGAAATTGCGAACCGTTGAAAAGATGCAGTTTCCCTAGCTTATCCAAGTATTTTTCCATAAAAGCTGATAGCTCAGAACCTTCTATTCGCAACGGGTGAATCGTTGTTTTGGGGACGTTACGCATTGTTGAATCAAGTCGCGAAGTCACAACCAAAGCATTGACGGGAAAATCGGGAGAATTAGGGTTTATTTCCTTTTGAGTTGTTTCTGCCATTTCTGAAAAATGGTCGGTAATTACCAGGATCCGGCGCTGTTGCAGCAAGTGTTGCAGCAGTTCTCGCTCAATGGTGGTAGGATGGTTGCTGATAGATTTTAGTTGACCGCTTATGGCTTCCAAGAACGGATGTTTTGCTGCGAGAGATTCACTTTCTAGTTCTTCGATCAGAATTGGAATCATCAGGTGTTTGCAGAGGCGTTTGGTTTTATCTGCTTCCATTGCCCTATCTGCAATTTGACAAGCGATGCTAGTTTTGCCGATCCCGCCTTCACCCCAGATGAGCAGACAAATTCGCTTTTTGGTGAAAATTGATTGCAAATCTTCGCCCCTGAGTTCAGGTACTTTTTTGTCGTCTAATTCAAAAGCAACTGGGATGTAAGTAGCGCGGCTTTTGACTGTTTCTATTTGGGAAAATTGTTCGCGGACTATTTTGATGTGGGCTGAAACCCAGGCATCTAGGACTCTGGTACGGTAAAGAAAAAAGCTGAAAAAGGTAAGGTCGCGAGTTCGCACCGGAGCACCGCCCAATGTTTCAGGTAGTTTGAATTCATAGGGTTTGAGTGCGTCGTTGATTCGCAGCAGCCATAAGGGACGCAGCCGGAGGATTGCCAGCCAAAGGGAGGGGAAGAAGATTAGGTAAATTATTGCTGCTGCTACCCATTGATTCTGGCCAATTAATTTGAATAACTTGGCGTTTTGTTCGGCTTTGAGAACATTGATGTATACACGGAGATTTGCGATATCTCTTTTTGAGAAATCAGCTTTAGGTTCTGCCACAATTTTCAAGGCAGATTCTAAGTTTGATACAGCCTGATTTAACTCCTGTGAAGTTAGCATCTTTGCTTTTTCTTGAAGGCTAAGAGCAATATTCACCAAGGCATCGGCGGTACTGCTACGCACATCTGCATTGGAGTCTTTAAGCAGGGGAATTAGCTGCGGCACAGCAGTTTTAGATTCTGCACCGATACTCCCCAAAGCATAGGCTGCACCATAACGCACATTTAGATCGGAGTCTTTAAGCAGGAGAATTAGCTGTGGCACAGCAGCTTTAGATTCTGCACCGATACTCCCCAAAGCAGAGGCTGCACTGCTACGCACATTTGCATCGGAGTCTTTAAGCAGGGGAATTAGCTGCGGCACAGCAGCTTTAGATTCTGCACCGATACTCCCCAAAGCAGAGGCTGCACGGCTACGCACATTTGCATCGGAGTCTTTAAGCAGGGGAATTAGCAGGGGAATTAGCTGCGGCACAGCAGTTTTAGATTCTGCACCGATACTCCCCAAAGCAGAGGCTGTACTGCTACGCACATTTAGATCGGAGTCTTTAAGCAGGGGAATTAGCTGCGGCACAGCAGCTTTAGCTTCTGCACCGATACTCCCCAAAGCAGAGGCGGTACTGCTACGCACATTTGCATCGGAGTCTTTAAGCAGGGGAATTAGCTGCGGCATAGCAGCTTTAATTTCTGATAGCGTTCCATACTGATACCAGCGATTGCTAATTGTCTCTAGCACAGCAGCAGCGCGGCGACGTACCCGCACATCTGAGTCTTTCAAGGCTTTGACAAGGGCAGGAATAGCAGGAGCGCCAATTTTTTCCAGCACCTCGATCGCACTCCGGCGGACTAGAAAATTCTTATCCCGCAAAGCTTCAATCAAAGCGGGAATAGCTGGTTCACCTATTTTTCCTAACTTCTCAATAGCTGCATCAATTTCCCTTTCATCGTTGCTCTTGAACTTCTCAATGAGGGAGGCAATCTCTTTGGGATTAGCCTTGGATGCGCTCAGCTTTTGGGCCGCAGCATTCCGAGTCAACAGCAAAGGCGATGTGAAAGATAGAAACGAGAGGGCAATTACGGCAACTAATCTTTGTCGGTAGTGCTTCGTCATGGGCCAGAATCCTTGTATTTGATGAGCCGTCTCAGCCATTTGAATAATTGTATCTACATTCTCATCAAATTGGTTTCCAGAGTTCGGGCGATCTAAATTTGTGATTGTCAGTGGTGAAATCGATCGCCCTAAATCCTGCTTAAAAAGGGAGACTTTAATAACATTCCGCTTCCCTGCTTCAAAAACAATTCTTTACGTGTAACTCTTGCTGGGAATTTGAATATATGAATCCGGCATTTCATTCTGCTGGTGAATAGCAAAAAAACGGCGCTCAATTTCTTTTAGAACTGCTGCCTCATAATAAATCATGCCACAATCCATACAAATTTCAACTGGCGTGTTAGGAACTAGCAAATATTTACCTTGATGACTGTAAAGGTAATTATTTTTACGTTCCTCATAGCGGTTGCTACCGCAGGTATTACATCGAATTTCTCGCATGGGTCTATCCTCTAGTTCTAGGGTTAATAAAATTGGGGGGACTTGGAATATATACAGTTATAATTGCTACTCTTTCACCGCGCCAACCACAGACTCTATGAATAGGAATCTCACCTGCATAACCTAATATTAGACAACTTTCACCTCGACCAGTGTTAGGATATTGCTCAAGGATCTCTCCGTTGAGTAAAGCTTCCTCAACCTGAGTAAAGGTTAACCCATCAGCCTGACGCTCGATATCTCCATGAGCTGTGTAAACATACAGATTTTGGCGAACTCTTGCTTGAATTTCCTCTGCTTTCATTTGCTAGTTTCCATCAATAGCGGTTCGACGCGCTCGTGACTAATCAGCCGATGAGCATAAACTAGACAAGCCTGAATATCTTCTCTTTCTAGCCAGGGATAGCCTTCTAGAATCGTTTCAGGAGTGTCGCCAGCGGCTAACATTCCTAGAATATGCTCAACTGCCAGACGGCGACCCCGAATAATGGGTTTTCCGCTAAATATTTGGGGATTTACTGTGATTCGTTCTAAGAGTTTTTGGGCATCCATAATTAATTTGAGGCATAATTAGATATCTTATATTCTATCATTTGTTTATGATTTCCGACCCCCTTACCCTCTCCACAAGCAATCCTATTTTAGCCGCCAAAGGATTAACTCGCCGCTTTGGCGGTTTAATTGCTGTGAATGACGTATCTTTTACAGTTGCAAAAAACGAGATATTTGGACTGATCGGTCCTAACGGTGCTGGCAAGACAACTCTATTTAATGTTATGACTGGATTGATACCTGCTTCTAGCGGCAACTTGATTTATCAAAATGAAAATATTTCCCAACTGCGGCCTTATCAAATTGCCAATAAAGGTATTGCCAGAACTTTTCAAAATATCCGTTTGTTTGGGGAACTTTCTGTTAAGGAAAACGTGGCGATCGCCCGACACATCCACAGCCGATCGCAGAACCCGGTTTTATCACTGTTAGCGGGCATATTTGCTTTGCCAACAGCCAATGCAATGGAGCGCCAAACCCACGAGAAAGCGTTGGAATTGTTGGATTTAGTCGGATTGGGCGATCGGGCTGGCGAACAAGCGAAAAACTTGCCCTACGGCGACCAGAGGCGCTTAGAAATTGCCCGCGCTTTAGCGCTAGAACCGCAAATATTGCTGTTAGATGAACCTGCTGCGGGCATGAATCCCAATGAAAAGCACAAATTAAGCGAATTTATCCGAGAAGTGCGCCAACAATTCAATTTAACTGTAATATTGATCGAGCATCATGTACCGCTAGTTATGGGATTGTGCGATCGAATTGCCGTGCTGCATTTTGGTCAGCTAATTGCCTTGGGAGAACCTGCTGTTGTGAGGAACGATCCTGCTGTAATTGAAGCTTATTTGGGAGATGAAAAGTAGATAAATGGAAATTGGATAAAACTCACATATTGCACCATTCTCACGCATTCTGTAAAGGCTGGTTTCACGAATAATCTCGGCCTAAGACCAATCATCTCGTAAACCCGCCCCCGCTTGGGCGGAAAATCGCAATCTACCTCTTTTAAAAGACAAGGAGCGGGTTGTTTCAAAAATAATTGCTTCATACTAATAATCTCATAAACTCGCCCCCAGCCAACGGTAAATTGGAATCTACCTCAAAGTCACATAAAATGCACGATACCCCACCCAAAACCACCCAAAACATTCTCTTAGAACTCAAAAACCTTTCTGTAAATTATGGTGGCATTCAAGCCATACAAAATATTAATCTCACGATTAATGCGGGCGAAGTTGTCAGTCTCATCGGCGCCAACGGTGCGGGCAAAAGTACCGCCCTGAGAGCTATTTCTAAAATAGTTAATCTACACCAAGGGCAAATTATTTATAGCGGGCGCGATATTACCCGCCGCCAAGCTCACGAAGTTGTGAAATTGGGAATCGCCCACAGTCCAGAAGGGCGGCGGGTTTTGGCGCAGCAAACGGTGTTGGCTAACTTAGAATTAGGGGCGTATATTCGATCGGACTCTGTGGCCGTAAAAGCCGATTTAGAGCGCCAATTTGAAATATTTCCGCGCTTAGCAGAAAGGCGCCGCCAGCTAGCAGGAACCCTCAGCGGCGGGGAACAGCAAATGCTGGCGATCGCCCGCGCTCTGATGAGCCGCCCGAAACTGCTATTATTAGACGAGCCTAGTTTAGGCTTAGCACCCGCGATCGTCAAAGAAATTTTTGCAATCATTCAAAACCTGCGCGCCACGGGCGTTACAATCCTCTTAGTCGAACAAAACGCCAATTTAGCACTCCAAATTGCCGATCGGGCATAGGTGCTAGAAGCTGGTAACATTACCCTCACAGGTATAGCATCAGATTTACTTAACAACGAACAAGTAAAGAAAGCATATTTAGGTTAATTTAGTTAATATACGGAGAAATTAATGCACAAAATAGCCGCCACACCCGGAGGTTGGAACCCTCAAGCAGAAGGAGTAATTTTTATTCAGCAAACCCCCGCACCAATAGTATTTATTAGTGCTGCTGACACCGACATTCAAACACTCGCGGCCGCCTCATCAAAAATGCCTGCCGAATTCCCCAAAGTGCGCGCCGTAAATCTGCTTCAGTTGCAGCAACAACTAACAATTGATACTTATGCAGAAGAAATCTTAGAACGCGCAGAGGTCATAATCTTAAGACTGTTAGGCGGGCGTTCTTATTGGTCTTACGGGTTAGAAATTCTGCGGGAAACGGCGCAGAAAACTAATGCTGCACTGATTATTATGCCCGGTGAAGACAGTCCCGATCCAGATTTGCTCAGCCATTCCAATGTATCGCTGTCAGCAGTAAATCAACTGTGGCGCTATTTCACAGAAGGCGGAGTCCAAAACTTTGTTAACGCACTCAAATTTGCAGCCGATACTTGTCTGAAAACTGCTTACAATCCGCCTCTTCCTCAAACAGTTTGCCGCGTCGGGATTTACGATTGGGTAGGGCGCGGGGCAGACGGGCAAGAGACCCGTTCTACCGCTCCTTTAGGATTCGACTCATTCCCAAGCTCTGGCCGAAAACACAGATCGAAAGCCTCTGCCTCTATTGTAACTCATACAGCTAATGATAATACAACCAATTTATTAACTGAGCAGCTATCCCCAGAATTTCCAGATATTTTAGCAGACTTATCAACCCCAAATAAAGTCGGAATTTTATTTTATCGAGCTCATTACTTATCAGGAAACTTAGCACCAATTGATGCACTTTGTCAAGCTCTATCAGAGCGAAACTTAGTACCAGTTCCCGTCTTTGTGTCTTCTCTGCGGGAACCAGATTTGCAAATAGAATTGCTGGAATATTTCAAACCAAAAGAATCCGAACCAATTCAATTATTGCTCAACACCACAAGTTTTGCCGTCTCCGGTTTCAGCAGTCAAGAACCGGAACAAAACAGCTTAAAATCCTTAGACGTTCCCGTATTGCAAGCCATCTTCAGCGGTGGCGGTTTAGAACAGTGGGAAACGGAACTTCAGGGACTTTCGCCCCGCGATGTGGCGATGAATGTAGCATTGCCGGAAGTAGACGGAAAAATCATTACTAGGGCCGTTTCTTTTAAAGCGGTACAGACTTGGAACAGCGAATTAGAAACAGATGTAGTAGGCTATGTCGCTGCGGGCGATCGCATTCAATTTGTAGCAGATTTAACCGCGAATTGGGTGAAGATGAAACAAACCCCAGCCGCCAACAGACGCATCGCCATAATTCTGGCAAATTACCCCACTCGCAACGCCCGCTTAGCCAACGGCGTCGGCTTAGATACGCCCGCTAGCTGTGTCGAAATCCTCAAAGCTATGCAGCAAGCTGGCTATCAAATTGAAAACATTCCCGCTAGCGGCAACGAGTTAATTGAACTGTTAACTTCGGGAGTGACAAATGACCCGGAAGGACGCGAATTGCGGCCGGTTCATCAATCTTTGGATTTGGCAGAATATGAAGAATATTTTGCTAGTTTGCCGCAGGAAGTACAGGATGGAATTTGCAATAGATGGGGGCTGGCGGAAGGTCATACACAAGGTAGGGACACGGCAATGCCGTGTCCCTACTTTCCGATTCCGGGGATTCAGTTTGGGAATGTGTTTGTGGGGATTCAACCATCGCGCGGATATGAAATTGACCCGAGTTTGAACTATCACGCACCGGATTTAGAACCAACTCACAATTATCTAGCTTACTATTACTGGCTGCGAGAAAAGTTGGGAATAGACGCTATAATTCATGCTGGAAAACACGGCAATTTAGAATGGCTTCCCGGTAAAAGTATAGCATTGTCTAACAAATGTTATCCAGAAGTAGCATTAGGCGCGATGCCGAACTTTTATCCCTTCATTGTCAACGATCCGGGGGAAGGTTCCCAAGCAAAAAGACGATCGCAAGCTGTGATAATCGACCACCTCACCCCGCCGATGACTCGCGCCGAACTTTACGGGCCGTTGCAGCAGTTGGAGACCTTAATCGACGAATACTGCGAAGCCCAAAGCTTAGATCCGTCTCGATTACCCATGATTCGCGATCGCATTCTCGCCCTCACCAACAAAGAAAACTTAGATAAAGACTTAGGAATACAACTAAATAAATCGGAGTTTACCGAATTTATCACCCGCACAGACGGCTATCTTTGCGAACTCAAAGAATCCCAAATCCGCGACGGATTGCACATTTTCGGGCAGTGTCCCGAAGGTAGACAGTTGAGAGATTTGATAATTGCGATCGCCCGCCATCCCACCAACGCGCGATCGGGCTTAACGCGCGCTCTAGCTAAGGATTTAGACCTAGACTTCGACCCGTTAACGGCCGATCCCACCTCAATAATTCAGCACCGTACAGCGGGCGATTTAACAGCAGAACTCGAAGAAAAAGCCGCTAAATTAGTAGATAATTTAATCGAAAACATCCGCGTTCATCAGCGTTCATCTGCGGTTGCCAATCCAGAAATAGGAGAAGCAACCCAACAAGAATTAGACTGGATAAATAACTATCTTTTACCTTCACTCCTCCAAACAAACCAAGAAATTACCAACCTTTTGCGCGGACTAGATGGGCGGCACATACCCAGCGGCGCATCCGGCGCACCCACCCGCGGCCGACCCGATGTATTGCCCACAGGTCGCAATTTTTACTCAGTAGATATCCGTGCCATTCCCACAGAAACCGCCTGGAGAGTTGGCAGAGTTGCGGCAGAAACTTTAATCGAAAGATACACCCAAGAAAACGGCGAATATCCGAAAACTTTGGGTTTGTCAGTGTGGGGAACATCCACCATGCGGACGGGAGGAGACGACATCGCCGAAGCCTTGGCGCTGATAGGAGTTCAACCAGTTTGGGATGGCCCTTCGCGCCGGGTTGTAGATTTTGAAATCTTGCCGATTTCTGTTTTGGGACGGCCGCGCGTTGATGTTACTTTGCGAATTTCTGGCTTTTTTAGGGATGCTTTTTTTAATTTAATTGATTTGTTTGATAGTGCGGTAAAAGCTGTGGCAGATTTAGACGAATCGGCAGAAAACAACCCTTTAGCAGCACAAGTTAAGGAA
Organism: Microcoleus pseudofavosus SVA1_A4; assembly: GCF_036700565.1. Lineage (NCBI taxonomy): Bacteria > Bacillati > Cyanobacteriota > Cyanophyceae > Oscillatoriales > Microcoleaceae > Microcoleus > Microcoleus pseudofavosus. Next base: position 19,402 of record NZ_JAUBPE010000068.1, on the reverse strand, counting down.
GAGATTTTGTATTGGGAATCTACAGGTTTGAGTCGAGAAGAGGCGCAAGGACGATCGCAATTTCGAGTGTTTGGCTCAAAACCGGGTGCTTACGGTGCAGGACTTCAAGGCATAATTGAAGCTCAAAACTGGACAGACGACAGCGATTTAGCAAAAGCTTACATTAATTGGAGCAGTTACGCCTATACCTCCTCTAGTTCCTCAAATTTGCCGGGAGATGTAGCAGGAGTTAAACAGAGTGAATGGGGATGTTCTGCACCCGAAGCATTTGCCAAACGCCTCGGCCAAATGCAAATAGTTCTGCAAAACCAAGACAACCGGGAACACGACATTCTCGACTCGGATGATTATTATCAATTCCAAGGGGGAATGACGGCCGCAGTTCGCAATTTGCAAGGCAAAAATCCTGCAACCTATTTCGGAGACAACTCGATTCCTGAGAAGCCGAAAGTGCGACAACTGCGAGAAGAAATTGCGCGGGTTTATCGCAGCAGGGCTGTGAATCCCAAATGGATAGAAGGTGCGATGCGCCACGGTTACAAAGGTGCTTTTGAAATTGCAGCAACTGTTGATTTTTTGTTTGCTTACGATGCTACGGCCAATTGTGTAGAGGATTTTATGTATGAAGGAATCGCAGAGGCTTACATTTTTGATGAGAAAGTGCAGGCATTTATCCAAGAAAACAATCCTTGGGCACTGCGAGATATGGCAGAAAGATTGCTAGAAGCTCGTCAGCGGGGGTTGTGGCAGTCCGCGAGTCAGGATATACTGGATAAATTGCGATCGATCGCCCTTGAAGCCGAAGCAGTCATCGAATCCCAGACAGAGATACGGTAAAAAATATAACAATCTAAAATCCCAAATCTCCAATGCACAATCCCCAATCGAAAATCTAAAATCTAAAATCGAATGATAGAATATAGTTAATATCCGAGGAATCCATGTTGCGCGATCTCACCATCCAAAATTATCGCTGTTTTAAAGATTTTCATATCGATGACCTAGCTAGGGTTAATCTGATGGTCGGTCAGAACAATAGCGGTAAAACTACTTTTTTGGAAGCGATTTATTTATTAGTCCAACAACAGAATATTCAAGCTTTGTTTGATGTACTAAACAGTCGTGGCGAAATCAGCAACATACAAACTAAAGCTGCATCTGGTCAAACAGTCAACCGCAGCAAGTATCAATTTGAACATATTTTTTACGGACACCAACTAACTCCAGATCGAAGTATTTACATTCAATCCCAGCAAGAACAACAACTCTCACTCAAAATCCAAGCTAACCCTACAAACCAACAGATGGTAATTCCGGTAGCTGAAGAACTAGAAACAAAATTTTCAGCATGGGAATTAATTGCTTACTACAATCAGAATTCCCACGTCAAAATTGAACTGCTACGCGATGCTACTATTGCTCGTATTGCTAGTTTACTTCCTGCTCAATTAACAGAGTTAAATAATAATTATAACTATAACTATTTATCCCTTTTTGAACCCAATAAAGATAATTTTAATTTAATCAAAACTACGGCAATAACTTTTAACGAAATGGCTGTGTTTTGGGATGCTATTACACTGACACCAAAAGAAGAAAGTGTAGTAGCAGCACTGCAAATCTTAGAACCAGATGTAGAACGTATTAGTTTTACCAGTAATCCCACTAATAACAGTGGTATTTTGATTAAAATCAGAGGACAGAATCACCCAATTCCTCTAGGCAGTATGGGAGATGGTATGCAACGAATTCTTAGTATAGCAATGGCAGCCGTCTCATCCGAGAATGGTTTTTTGTTGGTTGATGAAATTGATACAGGTCTTTACTATCAAACCCAAACTGATATGTGGCGATTAATATTTGAAACAGCACAGCAATTGAACGTTCAAGTCTTTGCAACTACCCACAGTTGGGACTGCATAGCCGCATTTCAAGAAGCCTTAGAACAGTCACAAGATAGTTCGGTTGGCAAATTATTTCGCTTGAGCCGGCGCGGCGAGGATATTCGTGCAGTTGAATACACTCCCGATGAATTGTCCGTTGCAGTGCGCCAAAGTATCGAGGTGCGCTGATGCCAAAAGCACGAAAACCTCCTCAACCAAAACCTCAACAGTTATTGGTAGAAGGTAAGAATGACCGACACGTAATCTGGGCTTTGTGCCAGCAATATCAACTGCCAGAAACATTTTCCGTCGAAGTACCGCAAGAAGAAGGTAGAGAAGGAGGTACAGAAGGAGTTGAAGCGCTGCTAAATGGCTTGCCAGAAAGATTGAAAGCAGAGGATTTACGCACCTTGGGAATTGTGGTAGATGCCGATCGCAATTTAAGTGGGCGGTGGCAATCTCTTAAAGATAAACTGAGTTCGATCGGCTATCGAGACATCCCCCAATCTCCCCCTCCCGAAGGCTGGGTTTGCGCGCCTTCAGATCCATACTTGCCTCGCGTCGGAGTTTGGTTGATGCCAAACAATCAACTTCCTGGAATGTTAGAAGATTTTGTCGCCTATCTCATCCCCCCTGGCGACACGCTGCATCCGAAAGCCGAAGCAATTTTACAAGAACTCGAACAAGCCGGACTTAACCGCTACACTTTAATTCATCATCCCAAAGCGCTAATCCACACTTGGCTGGCATGGCAGAAAACGCCTGCAATGCCGATGGGACAAGCAATAACAGCGCAGGTGCTGAGCTGCGATTGCCCGATCGCCTTAATTTTTATTGAATGGTTAAAACATCTGTTTGAGCTAATTGCTCCATCCGCCGGATAATTAGTAATATCTAGTAATATTTTGCCCACGGTGAAAGCTGTATGATTCGCCGCTACATTGCTAGCCTCAGTACCAGCATCTTAAAACGTACCTTCGCTGCTGCCGCCGTGCTCGCGCTAACAGTCGGATGTTCGCCTCCCAAGCCGCCGAACACCGCAGCGACTTCTGGTTCGATCGAATCCCCAGCCCTAGCGCAGCCACCAACGTCTCTGTTAGCTAAAAACGGCAACAAAACCAAAAAATCCCTCAGCGTTTCCTCATGCCCCCAAAACGATGGCTTCACGGAGTCAGTTAACTTTGCCACCCAAGCTTCTAATTTGGCTCAATCAGCCAATTCAAAACAAGACTGGGACGAAGTAGCCGCCCTGTGGGTGCAGGCCGTCGCTTGGATGCAAGCGGTTCCCCCCGGCAGTCCCAGGCGGGCGTTTGCTGAAAAAAAAGTAATCGAGTACATGAGAAACCTGGTTTATTCCCAACAGCAAGCGGGCCGGGCCCGATCGCAAGCCAGTACAGTCAGCTTCAGCAGCGATTTGCTCGACGAACAACTACAACTTTACCTATCCTACGTTGCTGCTGTCGGGCCACCAGATGTTTTGATTGTCGGCAGTTCCCGGGCATTGCAGGGCGTCGATCCCAAACAGCTAAAACAATCTTTGGCCCAAAGGGGCCGTCCGGGCTTAAAAGTATTTAACTTTTCAGTCAACGGCGCAACTGCACAAGTAGTAGACTTTCAACTGCGGCGGCTTTTGAAGCCCGGTCATTTGCCTCAAATGATTGTCTGGGCCGACGGTGTGCGCGGATTTAACAGCGGCCGGGACGATCGCACTTTTAATTCGATCGTCGATTCTGAAGGCAGCCAACTTTTAGCCGCAGGCGTTCGCCCCAAACTGGAGTCCGATGAACCGAATGTGATTCCCCTGTGTTACAGATTCCCGCAGCCCTGCGCTAACAACACTTTCCGCAGAGCACTGACATCTGTCGATCGACCTTTCAGGGGCGGGCAAGATGCCCACCCCACAATCCAATTCCTGTCTAGTGGAACGGGCATCTTGCCCGTTGCTGACACCCACCCCCCAATCAAATTCCTATCTCGTGGAACGGGCATCTTGCCCGTTGCTGAGAATGCTGCAAGATATGAGTTAAAACGAATCGCAGCCGATGCAGCAACTCAAAAAGCACAATTGATTCCAGTCTCGCGACGCACAACAGTAGCAATGAGGCAAGTCAGCGAATTGGCAGATTCGATCGACTCCAACGGATTCATGCCTATAGCGGACAGGTACAATCCCGACACTTATTATCGAGAACGCGCTTACGTTTCAGGCCAGTACGATCGCGACTACGAAAACTTCAACCTCGGAGGCAAACAAGCAACAGCCTTTAATTCAGTTGTAGCATTTACCAAAGCTCGCAAAATTCCCCTGATTTTCGTCAATTTGCCCCTCACCGACGACTACTTAGACGGAACTCGCCTGCGGGCAGAACAGCAGTTCCGGCAGCGAATGGACCAACTCTCGCGGCAAAAAGGCTTCGCTTTCCGCGACTTGTCGCAGCGCTGGCCCGGCCGCAACGACTATTTTTTTGACCCCAGCCACCTCAACCGCTTTGGGGCGATCGCAGTTTCTCGCCTACTCGCGGCCGATTCCAGCATTATCTGGCCGCGGCCCAAATCCAGCCGCACCGAGGGATAATACCATTTTCGATTTTCGATTTTCGATTTTCGATTAAAGAATTGGGAATGACAGATGATATCAAATCCGCCCTTCATCGGAATTATTCATCTCTCTTCCCTTCCTCTCTATCCTCTGCGTCCTCTGTGGTTTAATCATTCCGATCTAACCGGAATTGATATGAGATAAGGGTTTGCAGCTTGCCAAAAATTGCATTACTTTTTGGAACTGCTATAAACCAGAGGGAGAGTCTCCGAGGGGAGATGTCCTGGGGCATCGGAATAATATTTTTCCAAGTACAGTGCGATCGTCCCGCTCGCGGCGATTCAGTCTAAAATCTAATAATCTAACAATCCAAAATCCAAAATCTAAAATCTAAAATTGATAGGTTGTGCAACTAAAACAAGTAATTATTGCCCACAAAGCCAGAGATACCCTCAGCCAGCGGTGGGCAGAACAGTGTGCCCGCCAGTTAGAAAGTCGCGGGTGTCACGTTTTAATGGGCCCCAGCGGCCCGAAAGATAACCCGTATCCGGTGTTTTTAGCTTCTAGTAACAGCCCAATTGATTTAGCGGTAGTGCTTGGCGGCGACGGTACGGCCTTGGCCGCGGCGCGGAATTTGGCGGCTGACGGCATCCCGATTTTGGCAGTGAATGTGGGGGGACATCTGGGTTTTTTAACCGAGTCTTTTGAGGATTTCCAAAATACTGAGGAGATTTGGGACAGACTTTCGGAAGACAGGTATGCCGTGCAGAAGCGGATGATGTTGCAGGCGGCGATTTTTGAGGGAAACAGAACCAATCTCGAACCGGAAAGCGAGCGATTTTTGGCACTCAATGAAATGTGTATCAAACCTGCTTCAGCCGATCGAATGCCGAGCTGTATTTTAGAAATGGAAGTTGACGGCGAAGTAGTCGATCAATATCAAGGCGACGGTTTAATTGTGGCAACTCCCACCGGTTCGACTTGCTACACCGCATCTGCCAACGGGCCGATTATTCACCCCGGAATGGACGCGATCGCAGTTACTCCAATTTGCCCTTTGAGTTTATCCAGTCGGGCGATCGTACTGCCGCCCGGTTCAGTCGTCAGCATTTGGCCTTTAGCAGATTACGAACTCAGTACAAAACTCTGGATGGACGGCATTTTGGCTACTGCAATTTGGCCGGGACAGCGCGTAGACGTGCGGATGGCAGACTGCGAAGCCAAGTTTATCATTTTGCGGGAAAACTATTCTTATTACGGCACTTTGAGGGAAAAACTTCACTGGGCCGGAGCCAGAATTCGGTACAGCAACAATCACCGCAATTAATCCGCATCATCCACCGTGAAACTGCATTAACCCGTGGGGCCCGTAAGCGTCAAAAAACCTCTGAAATCACCAACAATCTAGATACAAAAACCGCCCTCAGCCAACGCACAATTTCTGTACTCTGTTAAGATCGCTCAATATCTTGACAAACAGCCTGATCTATGCAGACTTTCAAAAAATCAACCCGACCTTTCAACCCTCAAGATACATATCCCTGTCCCGTGTGCCGCACCGGTCAAATTTCCACCATGCCGATGATGGAAGCCCTAGCTTGCAACTTCTGCCAGCACATTTTTACCGCAAGCGTTGAAAGACAATCGCTCAAAATGGCCGATCGCCAACCGCCCGTAACTTGGCACTGGAACGGCAAACGGTGGATAGGAGCCCACCTCGAAGGCGTAGAATTCGGATGGCCCTATTTTGCAGCAGCGATCGGTCTAATTTTCCTTCCCACTACCTTGCTGGGACTTTCAGCTTACTATTTTCCCCCGGTTCCCGGCAGCCGCTTGTCGTGGCTGCCCGCAGCTTGGACGGGCTTAGCTTTTTTGTCCCATTTAGGCATTGTGCTGTGGCTGATCGGTGAATTTTATCAATTCCCGGTGGCAACTTACTTCAGAGCTTGGGGGCGCAGGATTGGCCGGCGCTAGCTTAAATGCTCTCAAAAAGCCGATCGGCCGAGGACGGCGCACCGACATCGATCCAGGTAAAATTAGAGGCGATCGCAAAACTCAATTCCCAATCAGCACTTAAGCAGCTATAATCGATAGCTATTCTAAATAGTCAGATACAAACGCATTGCGATTTGTGAGGAGACGAATGAACATACTTGGAATCTCGGCGTACTATCACGACAGCGCCGCAGCCTTAATTCGCGACGGAGAAATTATAGCCGCAGCGCAGGAAGAAAGATTTTCCCGCAAAAAGCACGACGCCAGATTTCCCAAGAATGCGATCGCTTATTGCTTGAAAGAAGCGAACATAGATTTGCGGGAACTCGATCGCATAGTCTTTTACGACAAACCTTTAGTCAAATTCGAGCGCCTTCTCGAAACCTATTTAGCCTACGCACCCCAAGGTTTTCGCTCTTTCGTAACCGCCATGCCGATATGGCTAAAAGAAAAGCTTTACCTCAAAACCATGCTCAAAAGAGATCTGGCAGCAATAGCAAACTGTAAAACGAATAAACTGCCATCTCTGCTATTTACCGAACACCACCAATCCCACGCAGCATCGGCATTTTTCCCCAGCCCGTTTCAAAAAGCAGCCGTTTTGTGCCTCGACGGCGTGGGCGAGTGGGCTACAACCTCAGTTTGGTTGGGAGACGGGAACGAACTTACACCTCAGTGGGAAATCGATTTTCCCCACTCCTTGGGTTTGCTTTATTCAGCTTTCACCTATTACACAGGCTTCAAAGTCAACTCTGGCGAATACAAACTCATGGGTTTAGCTCCTTACGGCGAACCCAAGTATGTAGACAAAATTCTCAACTATTTAATCGACCTCAAAGATGACGGAACTTTCCGTTTGAACATGGATTATTTCAACTATACTGTTGGCTTAACCATGACAAACAAGAAGTTTGACGAACTGTTTGAAGGGCCGCCGCGTCAAGCTGAAGGAAAATTGACTCAGCGGGAAATGGACATTGCAGCTTCCATTCAAGTTGTTACCGAAGAAGTTGTTCTGCGGCTTTGCAGAACAGTTAAAAAAGAATTGAATGTCGATTATCTTTGTCTTGCCGGCGGCGTTGCTCTCAACTGCGTTGCTAACGGCAGACTCTTGCGGGAAGGTATTTTCAAAGATATTTGGATTCAGCCGGCGGCGGGAGATGCTGGCGGTGCTTTGGGCGCGGCTTTGGCGATTTGGTATCAGTATTGCGAATCATCGCGCGATGTTGTGGCGGGCGATCGCACAATTGCGAATAATAATGTAGAAGAGAAAACAGAAGCCCTGAGTGCAAACCAAGCGGTGGCAACTGTTACTAAGTCTACTGCTCATTTAACTTGTCGCGACCAAATGCGCGGTTCGTATTTGGGGCCAAAGTTTAGCGATGCAGAAATTCTCGAATATTTGGATGCTGTCAAAGCCAGCTATCACCGATTGGACGATGCCGAATTAATGCCGCAGTTGGCTGAAATTTTGGAACAGGGAAATGTGGTGGGATGGTTCCAGGGGCGGATGGAATTTGGGCCGCGGGCTCTGGGCGGTCGATCGATAATTGGCGACCCCCGCAATGCTAAGATGCAGTCGGTGATGAACCTGAAAATTAAATATCGGGAATCCTTTCGACCTTTTGCGCCGTCAATCTTAGCCGAACGAGTTGCGGATTATTTCGAGATTGACCATTCCAGCCCTTATATGCTATTGGTAGCACCTGTCAAATCCAGTCTCCGCATTCCGATGACTCCCGAACAAGAGCAGTTGTTTGGCATTGAAAAGCTCAACATTCCGCGATCGGAGATTCCGGCTATCACCCACGTCGATTACTCGGCTCGCATCCAAACTGTTCACAAAGAAACCAATCCTCGGTACTATGACTTAATCAGCCATTTTGAAGAGCGATCGGGCTGTTCAATTGTGGTAAATACGTCTTTCAACGTGCGAGGCGAACCCATTGTTTGCACTCCAGAGGATGCTTACCGCTGTTTCATGCGAACGGAAATGGACTATCTGGTTTTAGAGAATTTCTTGCTTCCCAAGTCCGAACAAATTCCTTGGAAACAAGATGATGCTTGGAAAAATGAATTTGAACTCGATTAGTCATTAGTCATGAGTCATTAGTTATTGGTTCTTTAACAATGAACCAATAACAAATAACAACTAGCAACTAACAACTAACAACTGACAACTAACAACTGACAACTGACTAATGAGCGACGAAATTAAAAAACTCGATAAAAAAGGCTTGCGCGATTTCGGACTGCTAATTGGCGGGCTGATAGCAGTCCTGTTCGGTTTAGCAGTACCTTTACTGCGGCGGCATTCTATACCTTGGTGGCCCTGGATTGTCGGCGCAGTGCTAATTGTGTTAGCGTTAGTTGCGCCGAAATCGCTAAATCCCGTTTATCACGCATGGATGCGCTTTGGACTGATTCTCAACAAAATCGAAACGCCGATCGTCTTAGGAATAGTTTTTTACCTGATAATTTGGCCGATGGGAGTTATCAAAGGCCTGTTTGGCGAAGATGCAATGCGGCGAAAACTGAATCCAAAAATGGATACTTACCGCGTCCCCAGTAAAGCAAGAACCAAAGTTAGTATGGAGCGTCCTTTTTAAGTGTTTGAAGCAACTTTAGATTTTCTCAAAGATTTGTGGGCGTTTATGAGAGAACGCCAAAAGTATTGGCTGTTGCCGTTAATTGTGACTTTAGTCTTTTTGGGAGCTTTGATTGTCTTGAGTCACGGTTCTGTGATTGCTCCGTTTATTTACACGCTGTTTTGAAAGAATGAGCAAGTTGAAGAATTTGGGTGTCAATATAGGTTTGACACTCGGCGGTTTATTGATGGGGGTGATAATTGGTGAAATTGGATTGCGAGTTGCGGGGATTGAAGGCTATCCAAAAATAGGAGATTTCGTAGACTCGGCGCCAACTCGTTTCCACACTTCCGATCCGAACTTGGGCTGGAAGCTGAAACCGGGTGCGTCGGGGGAATGGAATGGGGAAGGTGCGAGTTTTGTGCAGGTGAATAGCGAGGGCTTGCGCGATCGCGAACACACAAAAGCAAAACCTCCAAATACTTTGCGGGTGGCGGTTTTGGGCGATTCTTTCACCGAAGCAATTCACGTACCTGTCGAACAAACTTTCTGGTCGAAATTAGAACGAAAATTAGGCAATTGCGCGGCCGTCAAGGGGAAAAAAAATGTTGAGGTAATTAATTTCGGAGTGCAGGGTTACGGTACTGCTCAAGAATTAGTTATGCTGCGAAAAAAGGTGTGGGATTACAATCCTGATATTGTAGTGCTTGCCTTTTTTACTGGCAATGATGTGATTAACAATTCCGCGAAACTCGAATACGATCGCTACCGACCATTTTTTGTGTATGATGCTAGCGGTAAGTTAGTACCGGATATGTCTTTTCGCAATCTGGCGCCGATCGATCGCAACGAAAGAGCTGTTTCCTTTGTTGACAAGTTACCTGGGTGGCTTGTCAGCAATTCCAGGATTTTGCAGGTTGCGAAAAAGGCGGATTTAGAGCGGAAAAAGCGGCAGTTGTCTGAGGATTTTACGGCTTTGAGTGCCAAAAATCTCAAGCCGCCGGAGAATGCTGTTTGGGAAGATGCGTGGAAAGTGACAGAAGGTTTAATCGTGAAGCTGCGGAATGAAGTAGTGCAGAAAAATGGTGATTTCTTGCTGGTAGTTATCGGCGATCCCATCCAAGTCGAGCGCGATCCGGCGAAGCGCAAAAAGTTTATGCAGGAAAACAATATTCAGGATTGGTTTTATCCCGACAGGAGGCTGGAAAAATTGGGCGCGCGCGAGGGTTTTCCGGTATTAACTTTAGCCGAACAGTTCCAAGGTTATACTGAAAAATATCAAGTTTGCGTCCACGGTTTTGACAATTCTGTACCCTGCGGCGGCCACTGGAACGAAATCGGACACCGACTGGCCAGCATCAAAATCAACCAGAATTTGTGCCAACAATTGAAGCAGTCTCAACTGCCAAAGCGTCAACCGTAATTTGTCTAATTTTATGAAAGATTCAACGCTATTAAAAAAAGGCAAAAATCTATCGGTTTTAATCGCTGTAAATTTGGCGATCGCATTTGTTTGTCTGGAAGCTTTGTCGCTAGCTTTTTATTTTATCAACCAAAAGCAGTTTTTTTATACCCGAACTAAAACCAAAGAAAAAGTAGTAGAAGATATTGAGAGGATCGGAATTAGGCTAGATGAGTCGATTGTAGAAAGACTGCACCCGTTTTTTGGCTACGTACTCAAACAAGGTGCTTTTACCAATGAAAAATTAAAATTAAAAGTCAACAAACAGGGCTTTTTTTCCCTCTACGATTATCCGTTTATTAAAACCAATAAAAATCAAGTTATTATCGGAATTTTTGGCGGTTCGGTTGCCAACAATTTTGCAGTAGATGAATATGTCACTCGAAGATTGTCTAATAAATTGAAGACTTATCCAGAATTTGCAAACAAGGAAATTATTGTTTTAAATTTTGGCAACGGCGGCTACAAACAGCCCCAACAATTATTAATTTTAAATTACTTTCTGGCTTTGGGTCAAAAGTTAGATTTAGTCATCAATATTGACGGTTTTAACGAAGTAGCGCTGTCAAATCTAAACAACAAAGCCCAAGTAGAAATAGGAATGCCCAGCGTTCAACACATACAGCCTCTGACGGGTTTAGCCAACAACAACTTGTCACCGGAAGCGATGAGTTCGATCGTGCAAATTAACGAAATCAAAAAACAGTTGAAAGCAGGTATCGACAAATTGCAAACTTGTCAACTTGCTTTGTGTCACGCTGTTACCTCGCTACAGGTGAAACAATTAGTCAACAATTACCAGCAAGCAGTTGTCAAGTACGATTCGCAAGTCAAACAATCGAACCCAGACACGGCAAATAGCGGTATAGTATACATTCCAAAAGCTGACTCTGTTTTGCAAGATGCCGCTGCTTTTGACAAAATGGCATCGATGTGGTATCAATCCTCGATCGGGATGAATCAAATTTTATCAACTAGAAATATCCCCTATTTTCACTTTATCCAGCCCAACCAGTATTATCCAACTAAGCGAGTGTTTACCGCGAAGGAAAACGAAATCGCGATTGACAACAAGAGTCCTTACATTGAAGGGGTGAAAAAAGGTTATCCGGTGCTGTTGTCCAAAGTAGACGACCTGCAAAAAGCTCGGGTTAATATTTTTAGCGCAGTGAATATTTTAGACAATACAAAAGAGACGGTTTACAAAGATGCCTGCTGTCACTATAATTCAGTAGGAGACGAAATACTGGCAAACTATGTTTCTAGTTCCATTATTAAAATAGTAAGAGAGTCGAAATAGATATTTATGAAAGATTTAAAATTTTTGAAAAAAGGACAAGAATTCCTAAAGATCGCTCTAGTTAACTTAGTGCTTTTACTGGTTTTCCTCGAACTCGGCTCCCTGGGATGGTATTTTGTCAAACACAAGCAATTTTTCTATACTAGGGAAAAGACGCAAGATAAGTCGGCTCTAGGGATTAATTTAGAAGGAGTGCGACTGAATCAGTCTATTGTCGAAAGGTTTCATCCTTTTTTTGGGTTCATCCAGAAACCCGGCCCCGACTTTCGCCCCGGTTTTAAAAATAACAACTATGGGTTTATCTCACCTTACGATTACCCTTTCCAAAAGACTAAACCCAATCAATTTATTATCGGAGTATTTGGCGGTTCAGTTGCTTCGGGCTATGGAATATTTGAAGTCCAAAATCAAGTTCTCCCTAAATACCTCAAACAGTTGCCTGGTTTAAAAGATAAAGAATTCATTATTTTATCTTTTGCCACGGGAGGTTACAAACAGCCGCAGCAGTTGCTAATTTTAAATTACTTTTTGGCTTTAGGTCAAGAACTCGATATGGTGGTCAATATCGACGGCTTTAACGAAGTAGCCCTTTCAAATTTAAACAATCAAAATAAAGTCGATTTGGCGATGCCAAGCATTCAGCACATCCTGCCGCTGACAAACTTAGCCAGTAATAGCCTTTCTACAAAAGCGATGAAAGCGACGATCGCAATTAAAGAAAATAAAGCTAGGATTAATCAGGGTTTGAACAGTTTGCAGGAATGCAAGTTAGCTGCGTGCGATGCTTTAACTTCTGTTTACGTTCAAAACTTGGTAAACAACTACCGAAAAGATGTCATCAGGTTTGAAAAAGAGAGCAACAAAACGCAGAAAGATGACGGCGGCAGCGTGATTTATCTCAATCTTAAAAATTCTGTTATGAAAGATGATGCTGCTTTTGAACAAATGGCCCAGAATTGGGCGAAAAGTTCAATATTTATGAATAAAGTATTGTCTGCTAGTAATGTGCCGTATTTTCACGTGCTCCAGCCCAATCAATACTATCAGACAAAAAGGGTGTTTGGCGCAGATGAAAAGCAAATTGCTTTTAACAAGGATACTCCTTATGCTAAATCTGTGCAAATTGGATATCCGGCTCTTTTCAAAAAAATTCCTAATTTGGAAAAAAATAATATAAATCTAGTGAATGCTGTCAATGTTTTTGACAAGACTAAAGATGCTGTTTATGTAGATAGCTGCTGCCACTACAATCAAGCTGGAGAGGTGGTTTTTAGCAATTATGTAGGCCGTTCTATTCTGGAATCTTTGCGGAAGGATGGGGCTAGAAGCAAAAAAAAGTAGGTCTGAAATATCCGCTTGATTGTGGATAGGGTGCGCATTGCGCACCTTACCGCTGAGTTCAAATTTTAGGTTTTTGGTTGGGTTCTAGATCGATCGCCCGTTGGCTCGATCGGCATTACCAATATCTTATCAACTCGGTTGCCGTCCATATCGACTACTTCCACGCGCAAACCGTTCCATTCAAAATGCTCGGCTGCTGCGGGAATTTTGCCCAAATTTGTAATCACAAAACCGCCCATTGTGTGGTAACTTCCTTTGTGTTCTGCTGACAATTCTTCGATTCCAAACAGCTCAAAAAAATCTTCGACTGCTAGCATTCCGTCTAACAGCCAAGAACCGTCTTCGCGCTGCACGGCTTGTGGCTCGTCCGCATCTTCAATCGAGGGAAAGTCGCCAACCAGTTCGACTAAAATGTCGTTGACTGTAACCAATCCTTGAATCACGCCGTATTCGTCTACTACCAAGGCAATTTGATTGCTAGATTGTTTGAAAAGTTCTAATACTTTTAAACCCCGCGTGCTTTCCGGCACAAATAAAGGTCGTCGTAAAGAAGCGCTTAAATCGAGGGGTTGACCGGTCAAAGTGCGAGACAGCATATCGGTAACGTGTACTAAACCGACAACGTTGTCGAGCCCGCCCTGACAAACTGGAAACCGAGAATGACCGCTGCCGAGCATTTTTTGGCGGTTTTCTTCTACTGAGTCGTCGAGGTCGAGCCAGACAAGATCGGGCCGCGGGGTCATTAAGGCGCTGACTCGCCGATCGCCCAAACGAAAGACTCTTTCCACCATATCTTGTTCGGCTTCTTCAAAAGTGCCGGCTTCGGTTCCTTGCTCTATTAAAACTTTAATTTCTTCTTCTGTGACTTGCGGTTCCGTCGAGGGCAAAATCCCCATGATGCGCAGCACTAATTCCGTGGAATAACTTAAAACATAAACCGCAGGAGCGCCTATTTTTGAGAGCATTCGCATGGGAATGGCGACGCTTGAGGCGATCGGCTCAGGGTTGTTGAGGGCCAGCCGCTTCGGCACGAGTTCGCCAATAATTATGGTCAGATAAGTTATGGTTAAAATTGCGATGACTGAGGCGATCGTGTGAGAGTAGGGCCCCAGGGCAGGAATCAGTCGCAACAAAGGCTCTACTCTTTTAGCAATGGTCGTTTCTCCCAAAGCGCCCGACAGAATAGCCAGCAGCGTAATCCCGATTTGAACTGTCGGCAAGAACTGATTTGGGGCATTAGCCAGATCCAAAGCTACACGGGCATTCGTTGAACCCTGGTTTGCCATCTGTTGCAGTCTCACCTTCCGTACTGAGATGATGGCCATCTCTGACATCACAAACACGCCATTGAGGAAAACCAGCAGGAGAACAATCAGAATATCGGTACTTGGAGACATTTCTAAAATTATTCGGTAGTAACGGCGAAGCGCTCTTCCCGGTTAGTCGATTTTAGATTTTAGATTTTAGATTTTAGATTGACTCCGCAGCCAGTATCTGGGGGATTTCCCTAATGTCTAAAATTTTTCGATCTTCACAACTTGAGTCGGGGGCTTGTATCCGTCTTTGGGTGCAGTAACAGGAGAGGTCTGGAAGCTGTCAATCTCGATCGCAAAATCGAAATTGTTTCTCAACCTGGCCCTATATTAACGGAACTGGCTCATTTCGATCGCAAGTTCGAGATATTTAGAGAAGACCTGTAGCAAAAATCTACCCGCAGTTCAGTGGAACTACCAAGAGCCGATCGCCACAATGATAGATGTTTGTCGTACAATCTTCCTTAGTAGGTAGCAGGGAAGAGCCTTCGCCCATCGGGGATTAAAATTAACAGCGCATGACTTTCTCTTCGATAATTCGTACCCTGGGGCGATCGCCCCTAGCAACAGAACTTCTCAACAAGCTCAAACGGCATCACTGCGTGCAACTGTCCGGCATCGCCCGCTTGCCTAAAGGTTTAGTAGCTTCCGCCCTAGCACAGCAAGAGGGGCGAAACCTATTGGCCGTGACGGCAACTCTCGAAGAAGCCGGCCGCTGGGTGGCCTCTTTAGAAGCGATGGGCTGGCAAACTGTACATTTTTACCCGACTTCGGAAGCTTCGCCCTACGAGCTATCTTACTCCGACGAGAACGAAATGACTTGGGGACAAATGCAGGTGCTGGCGGATTTGGTAGACAAGGAAGAAAAAAGCGCCAATTCGTCTAAGCCGATCGCGATTGTAGCTACAGAAAGAGCTCTCCAGCTTCACTTGCCACCTATAAGTGCTTTTGAACCCTACTGTCTGACACTGAATCGAGGTGCGGTTCAAGACTCGAAGATACTTGACCGCCAACTTGCCTCGATGGGGTACGATCGGGTGACTCTGGTGGAAATGGAGGGCCAGTGGAGCCGCCGGGGCGATATTGTCGATGTGTTTCCGGTGGCGGCCGAGTTGCCGGTGCGGCTGGAGTGGTTCGGGGATAGTTTGGATCGACTGCGGGAGTTCGATCCATCGAACCAGCGATCGCTAGATAAGGTCGATCGGTTAGTTTTAACTCCTACTAACTTTAACGCAATTATTAAAGCGGTTTTAGCCCAAAAAAATCTTGACGAAATCAACCAAATAGGCTCTCTTGACACAGAAAATGAAGCCGAAAAATTTGTCCGCAGGCTGTTGGGTTTGGCTTTTGAGAAACCTGCGTCTTTGTTAGATTATTTGCCCGAAAATACTTTAGTTGTAGTTGACGAACCGGAAGGGTGCGAAGCTCACAGCGACCGCTGGTTCGAGAACGCGCAGGAACAGTGGGAAAATTGCGATCGGCAAACGGAAGTTGCGGATGGGGAAACCGAAAAGTTACCAATTGCTAAGTTGAAAGTTCCGAAAATTCACCGCACTTTTGCTGAATCTATGGCAGATGTCGCAGGTTTCGACAGACTTGAACTTTCAGAATTGGCAGAAGATTCTACTACTAAAAAAGCTCAAAGCTCTACAGAGGGCGACCCGCTACCGGCTGCGATTAATTTGGCTTCTCGGCCTGTGCCGGTGATGCCTCACCAATTTGCGAAGCTGTCTCAAATGCTCAGGGAAGAGCGCGATCGGGGTTTTACAGTTTTTCTAGTTTCTGCTCAACCGAGTCGCTCTGTTTCTCTGCTGTCGGAACACGACTGTCCGGCTCAGTTTGTGGTGAATCCTCGCGATTTTTTGGCGATCGACAAATTGCAGTTGCAGCACGTTCCGGTTGCTTTGAAGTACAGCGGGTTGGCAGAATTGGAAGGGTTTATTCTGCCGACTTTTCGGATAGTTTTAATTACCGATCGGGAATTTTACGGCCAGCATTCCCTGGCTACTTTTAGCTACGTCCGCAAGCGCCGCCGCGCTGCTTCTAAAAAAGTTGACCCGAACAAGCTGAGTCCGGGCGATTTTGTGGTTCACCGCCAGCACGGAGTGGGCAAGTTTCTTAAGTTGGAACGCTTGACGATCGATCGCGAAACTCGCGAATATTTGGTGCTGCAATACGCTGACGGTACTCTGAGGGTGGCGGCCGACCAGTTGGGGGCTTTGTCGAGGTTTCGGACTGTAGGCGATAAAGTACCCGATCTAAACAAACTGACTGGTCAAACTTGGGAAAAAACTAAAACAAAAGTTCGCAAAGCTGTTAAAAAATTGGCAGTGGATTTGCTGAATCTTTATGCTAAAAGAGCTAAGCAACAAGGTTACGCTTTTCCTCCCGATATGCCTTGGCAGCAAGAGTTGGAGGATTCTTTTCCCTATCAACCAACGCCGGATCAGTTGAAGGCAACTCAAGATGTCAAACGCGACATGGAGGGCGATCGACCGATGGATCGCCTGGTCTGCGGCGATGTCGGTTTTGGCAAGACAGAAGTTGCTCTGAGAGCTATTTTTAAGGCGGTTACAGCGGGCAAGCAGGTGGCTTTGCTCGCACCGACGACGATTTTAACCCAACAGCACTATCACACGCTCTCGGAGCGTTTTTCCCCTTACCCGATCGAAGTTGGTTTGCTCAATCGCTTTCGCACAGAAACCGAACGCCGGGAGATTCACAAGCGTTTGGCAACTGGGGAGTTAGATGTGATTGTCGGTACTCAATCTGTTTTGAGCAAAGCGATTAAATTTCGGGATTTAGGCTTGTTGGTTGTGGACGAAGAACAGCGGTTTGGGGTCAAGCAAAAGGAAGCGATTAAAGCTCTGAAAACTGAAGTAGATGTCCTGACTCTCACCGCAACGCCGATTCCCCGGACTTTGTATATGTCGCTGTCGGGGATTCGGGAGATGAGTTTGATTGCGACTCCGCCACCGAGTCGGCGTCCGATTCAGACGCATTTATCCCCCTACAATTTGGAAGCGGTGCGGACGGCAATTCGTCAAGAATTGGACAGGGGCGGTCAGGTGTTTTATGTGGTGCCGCGGATTGAGGGGATTGAGGAGTTGGCGGATACGTTGCAGGAGATGGTTCCGGGGGCGAGAATTGCGATCGCCCACGGTCAAATGGAGGCTTCGGAACTAGAATCGATCATGCTGACTTTCAGTGCGGCGGAGTTCGATATTTTGGTGTGCACGACGATTATTGAGTCGGGTTTGGATATTCCGCGAGTCAATACAATTTTAATTGAAGACGCGCAGCGGTTCGGTTTGGGTCAGCTTTACCAGTTGCGGGGACGGGTGGGACGCGCGGGGATTCAAGCTCACGCTTGGCTGTTTTATCCGAAGCAGAACAAGCTGTCGGATGCTGCAAGGCAGAGGTTGCGGGCTATTCAAGAGTTCGCGCAGTTGGGTTCTGGCTATCAGTTGGCTGTCCGAGATATGGAAATTCGGGGCTCCGGTGATGTTTTGGGTACTGAACAGTCGGGTCAAATGGAGGCGATCGGTTTTGATTTGTATGCTGAAATGTTAGAGGAAGCTATTCGCGAAATTAAGGGTCAGGAAATTCCGAAAGTGGAGGACACGCAAATCGACCTCACTTTGACAGCGTTTATTCCTGCTGATTACATCGCGGATTTGGATCAAAAGATGAGCGCTTATCGGTCTGTTGCTTCTGCTAATACTCCAGAAGAGTTGGAGCAGATTCGGGCCGATTGGTGCGATCGCTACGGCCCCATTCCTATTCCGGCCCAGCAACTTATCCGTGTTGTCGAACTCAAACAAATCGCCAAGCAAATCGGTTTTTCTCGCATTAAACCGGAAAATAAGCAGCACATTGTTTTGGAAACGCCGATGGAGGAACCTGCTTGGAATTTGCTCAAGGCTAATTTGCCGGAACATTTGCGCTCTCGTTTTGTCTACAGCAAGGGGAAGGTTACTATTCGAGGTATGGCGGTTTTGACTGCCCAAAAGCAATTGGATAATTTGATTGATTGGCTGGGTAAAATGCAGGGCGCTTTGCCGGAAGCAAATGTTTTATTTTAAGATAACATCCCGGAATATCAAATCGTGAAAAAGTTAGTATGTGTTTTTTTTGCGATCGCGATAGTGCAAGGAGTGCCAATGGCGGTTAAAGCTCAACAAATAATTGACCCGATCGACCGGGTTGTGAGTGCAGGATTGATGAAAAAAGATGCGATCGGCAATTTTAATGCTGAGGGCATTCTCAGCCGCGCCGATTTGGCGGTGATTTTAGTCAAAACTTTTGGTTTGGAACGGCGGAAAACTGCTCAGAAACCGGATAGGGAATTGCCGGACGTACCTAAGAGTTACTGGGCTTACAGTGCGATTCAAACTGCTTTGAAAACGGGCACGATGAGTGGATATCGCGACGGACTGTTTTTCCCAAATCAAAGGGTAACTCGCGCTGAAGCTTTGGCGATTTTTGCTCAAGCTTACGGGGTTTTTCAGTTTCCTGACGCCAGTGTTGCCGAGATTTTAGCTAAGTATCCAGATGCAGGCGAAATCCCTAATTGGGCTAGAAAGTCTATGGCTACTGCACTTTATGAAGGGTTTGTTAATGTTGAACTCGGAACTAATAAAATTAATCCTTTGAAGCCGATGAGTCGCGGTGATATCGCTTACGCTTTGAGCAAGTATTTGGAGCGGCAGGTAAGGCCCACTTCTTTGCCTGTCCCGGACGAGGAGCCTCCTAATCGCGGCATCGGGCGTTAAATATCTTGGAGTTGTGAGTGTTGAGTTGTGATATCGTTTCCGGTTGCATCGGAATAATATATTTGGATAATGTCAGTGCGAGCTTAAGAGCTCGCGAGCCACGCCGCGAGCTCTTAAGCTCGCACTACATAGGGCTTGCTGAATAAGTTAGAAAAAATCGCGATCGCGTAGCTAACCGCAGACATCGCACTTGATGGGCAATTCAA
>NZ_JAUBPE010000067.1:0-46040 GCF_036700565.1 Microcoleus pseudofavosus SVA1_A4 | reverse complement strand
AATAATGGAACCCTTATAAAATAAGGATTCCATCTATCGGAGCGGCGGGATTTGAACCCACGACCCCTACTACCCCAGAGTAGTTTTAATTTACTTGTAATACTAAGGAATGAAAAATAAATAAGTTGATGAGTTATCGGTTATAATGAAAAAAGTGTGGATTACAATTTTCACTCCTACAGAGCTCGACTCACAACAGATTTTTCTACTTAACTCTTCTAATTTCCTTTTAAATCCATGTTTTATTCTAATTTAATTGAGTCAGAAATGAAAAAATTTTATAAATCTTTATCAGAAAAGGATAAAAGAAGGTATGCAGCTATAGAAGCTCAAAAATTAGGATGGGGTGGAATTAGCTATGTAATGCAACTTTTGGGATGCAGTCGAAATACCATCATCAAGGGATTGGAAGATTTAGAAAAAATGGACGAACAGACACTCAATAGTTCCAGGATCAGAAAGAAAGGAGGGGGAAGAAAAAGTATTCTGTCTACTCAAATCGGCATTGATGCAGCATTTTTAGAAGTTTTAAAAAATCACACAGCCGGAGACCCAATGAATGAGTTAATCAAATGGACTAATTTGACGCATAAAGAAATAGCTTCTGGACTACGAGCGGCAGGTTTTACCATTAGTCTCCCCTTAGTTGCAAAACTATTAAAAAAGCATGGCTATGTGAAACGAAAAGCCCAAAAAAAACAAACAATAGGAATTAATGAAAATCGGGACGCTCAATTTAAAAATATTGCGAGACTGGATACAGAGTATAGAGAAGCCAGCAATCCTATCCTACGTTTTGACACCAAAAAGAAAGAAGTTTTAGGAAATTTGTATCGTCCGGGAACTCTCTATACAAAGGAACCTGTTACTACTTTAGATCATGATTTTTGGAGTTTAGGTCACGGAAAAGTGATTCCACATGGGATTTATGATTCTCAACAAAACCGAGGATATATAACATTAGGAAATAGTAAAGATACCAGTGAATTCGCCTGCGAGTCTTTAAAGAAATGGTGGAATAATCATGGAAAAGCTACCTATCCTAACGCTAATTCGATCTTGGCTAAATGTGATGGTGGAGGTAGTAATAATGCTAATCATTATATTTTCAAAGAAGATTTGCAGAAATTAGTTAATGAAATAGGAATTGAGATCAGAATTGCTCATTATCCTCCTTATACATCTAAATATAATCCCATAGAACATCGACTTTTTCCTCATATTACTAGGTCTTGTCAAGGAGTAATTTTTACAAGTTTAGAATTAGTCAAAGCTCTCGTGGAAAAAACTCAAACTAAAACGGGACTATCTGTAGCTGTAAATATCCTTAATAAAGTTTATAAAACTGGTCGAAAGGTGGCTGATAATTTCAAAAATACTATGCAAATTGTTTTTGACGAATATTTGCCCAAATGGAATTATCGAGCCGTACCCCAACCTGAGTAATTCATTAAGTTATTTATTTTTCATTCCTTAGCTCTTAATAAGGGCATGGTAGTGGTTTGGAAAACTTAACTTTTATTTACAATATGCTTTCTATCCTATCTACTTTACGTCAAGTCTCTTCTCATCTGCGAAATAGCTCGATTCAAACCCTCGCTGTGAATCCAGCCTACGAAGCCACCGTAAATCATTTTGCCATCGGGATCGGCTAAAAAAATGTGATCGACGCCGAGGGGGTTTTTCCAAGCCCTGACCGCTGTTCCATCCCTAAGTCTCATAATTGGATTGGAACTGTTAAAATCCCTGTGGTGTGCTGGTGTCATTCCTGGGACAGCTTCTAAAATGGCGCGAGCTTCCCTGGTAACATCTGAAATGTTTGCAGCGCTGGCTGCTGAACAGCCACATCCATCTGTCACAGTTTGCTTGAGCCTTTCTTTGATATCGCCATCAAAGAGGGATAATTGCTCAATCTCTTCTAAAAGTTTCCCGTGCGGTTCGGATAAGCGCCTTTGGCAATAAATCGCTGTTAGCAAGTCTTCCAGCCCCACTTTTGTCAAAGCATCTGCAATCAATCCTGTCAAACCTAGCACGGCAATGCCACCTAACATTCCCGCAGGGCCTCCCAGAAATGCTAAAGCTGCTGTGATTGCAGCCGCTCCTGTAAAACCTGTCGCAGCCATCGTTACTACCAGGATGATACCTGGTAAACCCAAGGCAGCTATTTTTTTGACGAGTTCATCCATTTTACTAACCTTTGCTGTTGCTCTTCTTTCCTCTACCAACCAGTTGCCAGCACGAAAAACCTGCTAGCGCAACAAGTTATTTATTATATTCTGACCTTGCCGTAGCAGTTTCGAGTCGTAGATGGGAAAATTACCGTTTCCTGATTCCTGTCGTTTTTTTCAACAGGCTAAACTTATGGTCATAATAAAATGAATCCTACTGAGAGATAAAGGACATGACGCGAGAAGAAGCAGTACAACGAATTGAACGGGCCGCCGAGGAAAAATTGATGGAACTGGATTTGTCGGGTCTGGAGTTAGAAGAAGTACCATCGGAAATTGTCAAGTGTACCCATCTGACAGAACTTGACCTTTCGAGCAATCAAATTACCTCCCTCCCAGAAGCGCTCGGACAACTGTCCAATCTTACAAAGCTTGACCTCATTAGTAATCAGATTACCTCTATCCCAAAGGCACTTGGGCAATTGTCCAACCTGAAATTGCTTCACCTCACTGGCAATCAAATTAGCTCCATCCCAGAGGCGCTCGGGCAACTGTTTAATCTAAAATTTCTTATCCTCATTGGCAATCAGATTACCTACATCCCAGAAGCGCTCGGGCAACTTTCCAACTTAAAATTCCTTTCCCTCAGCAATAATCAGATTAGCTCCATCCCAGGAGTGCTCGGGCAACTGTCAAACCTGGAAGTGCTTTTTCTCAGTGAAAATAAAATTAGCTCCATCCCAAAAGCGCTTGGACAACTGTCTAATCTGGAAAAACTTGATCTCAATGAAAATAAAATTAGCTCCCTTCCAGAGGCGCTAGGGCAACTGTTTAATCTGAGAGAGCTTCGGATCACAGGAAATTCGATTACTTCCACTTTTATCCCCAAAGTGGTTAAACAATTGCCGAACCTGACAATATACGAATAGGCTCGGGAAGCTGTAGCCGTTGTAAGCCCTAGGCGAGGAAAGTAGGTATCCCCGCCTAGCTTAATTTATAGATGTTTGAGGCTTTGAATCAGGATATTTTGGTTTCCTGACGTAGGAAAGGGTATGCCCGTTCTGATGAAACTGTTACAGCTTCATCCCCTAGGCTGGAGAATATAACAAAGCTGACAAAGTACCAGAAAACCAACGAAACTACCTATGACAATGGGCAAGCTCGAACTCATCATTAAAATTAACGAACTCCCGAATAACGTAGAGACTAACAAAGACAACTGGAAAACCTTTGAGCTTGACTGTGACAGTCGGGTAGTGTCCGTTACTGTTAAGCCCAAAATATGGAAGAAGCTTGAGGAGGATGCTGCCAACTACCCCATGTGGGTGGCTGCTATCGGTGGCAAGATGGGTGAATCAACCTCTAACGGCTTTGTGCTATTAGAGCCAAATATTCAAGTCTTTGAGAAAAAACCGAAGGAATCTAAACCTGAAGCAGAGCAGTGAGAGAGGTTTGATTAACAATTGTGCAGAAACTTGCGAACAGGGCTGAAAGCCCAGCTTAGCAAGGATTTAAGCTAAATCAGCCAGCAAGCCAATTTGAGGTAAATGGCTTGTATCTCCGCCTATCCCTTTATAGAAATAGTGGCTTCCTTATTCACTATCGATTTACCGAGGAATCAACCAGGAGCGATCTGGCTGCCCAACAAGCCGATCGCCCCCAATTTCTCCGTGACTAGACCGAAAAATCGAACAGCAATATGCTTAATTATGCTTAATTATGCTTAATTATGTGTTCGCCCCTGGTTATCTCTTCAATTCTGAAACGGAAGAGGCAACCACTGACAGAAGCTATGGGCGATCGGCTTTATTAGCTTTTGTTAGAAATTGTTAGCTTTTATGCCTTTTCCGGTTGTTGCCGGAGAACTCACAAGCTGTTTGAACTGGGCCAATTCCACCAGCCGCCGACGATCGCCAAAACATCGGTGGATGCAACAAAGACCCGCGTCGGTTGCCTCCGCAAAATCCTCCTCAATAGCTGAAGCTACGGCGCGAGATGGGTAGCCGATCACTTGTTTGATTCTATGAGCTCCGTCGTGGGCGATCGAGCTGTCCCTCAAGTCGATCGCTCACTACCCAAGTGCAATGGGAAAGTTGCGGCAATTGATGCCTGTGCTGCTACAACAGCCGCCACAACAGCAGGAGCAATGTGAGTAATCGGCAGAGTCGAATATCGGGTAAAAATCAAGCGCCTTGACACCTAGGATTCCCCATTCATAAGGGTGCATTATTTTTTGTCTGCACGCATTAGTCATGGTTTGCGATCGCAAAAACATTGCTTGCTACCGAGAGAGAACAGCCATAATCAGTCTCAACAAACAAAGGCGCGAACAGCACAAAAAAGCAGCAATTTGACCTAAGAATTCAGGCGTTTGCTGTATATTTTCCGATACAATCAGAGAGAATGCAGTCCCTGCAAAAGCCTGAATTCTACCTGTTTTTGTACAGCAAATACCTGACTTTATACGGCACTTGCCTGACTTTAGCAATCCACAAAAATTAGTGATTTTTTAGCGTTTTTAACAAAGACTGGATTGATTTAATAGTCAAGTTACGGTATGGTAAGTTGAAGTAAAAATCAAATTTAAGAAGTGCGAAAAAATTGGCAGCGTAGCAGCCGTTATGTCAGCCTTAACAGTTGCATAAATTGCTGTTGTCGGGCGCGCACTTTGCAATCAGCTAAACTGTTGGTATGAGGACAGGTTAAGAGCAGACCCTAATACGGTGTCTTAAGGGCGAGAGCGTCTGTGATCGTTGCAATGCCGATCAAGGAAATCAAATTTCGGCGTTGCTGAATGAAGGTATGAATTATTGCGGAACTGGAACAGCTCCGAATTTGAGGTTATGAAGTAACAATCGAATTGAGTGTGCCAATAGGATCGATGGCGATCGCTTGAGGGGGCGACAAGGAAGGTAAAACCTAGATAGGAAAAGCTGTTCAAGCAACAGACCCCCTGAAAAAAATGGAGAAAAAAAACCGTGCTTATTGAGAATAAACCGTGAGGTTATTAGACAGCTATCTGTGAGGGACTGTTTTATGATAGAAAAGAATGGTTTCGTCCAAATAACAAGACCACAACCATAAATGCTATCACAATTCTATCAAACAGTCCTGCAAAAAAACTGAGCAATAGACAGTTAATTACTCTAAAAATGCGGGTGTAGCTACTACAGAATTATCGCGAAGTAAGGATATAAAAATTAGCTGCCAACCGGCCGTTACCAATACAAGAAAATAGCCGTCGTCATATACAAAGATTTTTAACCTCAAATGCCTTATTGAAATTTAGTCGGATTTAACTGTAGCATATTGTGGTTTAAAGTTAAAATGCGTTTACCCTGCCTGAACAATTTTCTTTCGTATTTCATCAGCGATTAGTATCAATGGTGGACAGAAGATTAGCAGCGACAATTGCCAGGGAGATAGGGGTGCGGTCGCAAAGACTTTTTGTAAAGGTGGGAAATAGATAATAGATAGAATCAGTGCCCACTCAACCGCAATGCCTAACCAGATCAAATGGTTGCTAAAAAAGCCCAAGCGAAAAATTGAGGTGCGCTCACTTCGGCAGGCGAAAACGTTTCCAACCTGACAAGCCACGATCGCCGCCAGCGTCACAGTTGTTGCTTGATGATAAATTGCCATCTCAGTAGCAGTCCCCGATCGGGCAAGAATCGCCGAAGTCATCGCCTGCAACTCGGTAATCCCGTAACCATTTGACCGCCAAACCAGCAGGAAACCGATCATTCCTACCGCACCTTCGAGCAACCCTAGAAACAAAAAGGCACGCAGCATTAAAGACTTATCCAGTAACGGTTTCGACTTTTTGCGCGGCGGTTGAAGCAAGATGCCTGCCTCCGGTTCTTCTGCGCCCAACGCTAGGGCGGGAACCATATCTGTGCCTAGATCGATCGCCAGAATTTGCAGAATGACTAAAGCCGGCGGAATCTTAAAAAACACCATCGCCAGAAAAGGGAGCAATTCTGGTATGTTCGAGGACAGGATATAGGTGATGAACTTGCGAATATTCTGATAAACCGCTCGTCCTTCCTCGATCGCACTAATAATAGTCGCGAAGTTATCATCAATCAGCACAATATCAGCGGCTTCCCGCGCCACATCCGTGCCGCTGAGCCCCATCGCAATGCCGATATTGGCGGCTCTCAAGGCTGGAGCATCATTCACCCCATCACCCGTCACCGCTACGGTATGACCCATCCCGATGTAAGCCTGAACCAGCCTTAACTTCTGTTCCGGCTGCATGCGAGCAAAGATTAACCCGGATTTTTGCTGCAATATTTGACACAACTGGGCATCCGAAAGATGTCCCATTTCTTCGCCCGTAACTACCCTGGCTTTACCATCTACTAAGCCAATTTGCTGGGCAATCGCTTCTGCGGTGAGTCCATAATCTCCTGTTACCATCGTCACCTGGATACCTGCTTGATGGCATTTGGCGATCGCGTCCGCAACTTCTGCTCTCGGCGGGTCAATCATTGCCACCAACCCAACGAAGATCAGATTTTGCTCCAATTCCTGGGCGTCTTGCGGTTGCTCCTCTTTCTGCCGCGTGGCAACTCCCAGAACTCGATAACCTCGACTTGCAAATCCATCATTAACAGCAGTCACCTCTGCCCGTTCTGCTGCTGATAATTCTTCTATGTGTCCATCTTTCAAAATCTGTTTACAGTGTTGCAGCACGTCTAATGGCGATCCCTTTGTAAAAATCAGATAGGGAGCCGTTAGCGGTTTGAGATTGTCCGATTGCCCTTCTAACTCAAACCCTAAACCTGAATTATCCGAACTTCTTTGCAGCACGACACTCATCATCCGTCTGCGCGAATCAAAAGGAACTTCCTGCGTTCTCTTAAGCTGACGCTGTAGTTCTTCAAAATTCAGTTTCTTTTTTAGGGCAGCCACCAGCAGAGCCGCTTCAGTGGGATCGCCAATCTCCTGCCACTGACTGGAACCTGCTGGATGGTTCAAGCGGGCATTGGAGCAGAGCGCCGAACCCGCCAACAGCAGCTTTACCTGTGATTCCATTCGCCCAGCAGGAACTTGTACCTCTCCTCCCGTCGGGTCGTACCCTATTCCAGTTACTGTAATCTCAGATGTCGGAATCCAGAGTCGGCAAACCGTCATCTCATTCTTGGTCAGCGTCCCTGTTTTGTCTGTACAGATGACCGTTGTGGCACTCAATGTCTCCACTGCCGAGAGCCGACGCACCAGAGCATTACGCTTTGCCATGCGCTTGACACCCATAGCCAGAGCCAGAGTCACCGTTGGCAGCAGTCCTTCTGGGATAAATGCCACAATAATCCCGATCGCAAAAATGAAGCTTTCCTTGAGTTCCATGCCCACCAACAGGTTAGTCAGCAAAAACACCACAACACCCAGCCCAACGGCGATCGTGGTGATGACGTGCACCACGCTGTTGATTTGAACTTCCAGGGTGCTAGGTTCTCGCTTCACAGTTGTAGTGAGATGGGCAACCTGACCAAACTCGGTCTGAGTTCCTGTAGCGTACACGACAGCTAATCCACGCCCTGCCGAAACGGTAGAACCCGCAAAAACCAGATTGCTTGATTCGGAGGCACGCATCTTTTCAGTGGCTACAGGTTCCGCCGATCGGGCAACCGGCAGCGATTCTCCAGTCAGCACCGAAACATCGACATAACAAGACTGAGCCGAAACCAGTCTGGCATCGGCAGAGATGCGATCGCCCTCTTCCAATTGCATGACATCTCCCGGAACCATCTCCCTGACGGGAATCTCACCTAGCTTCCCATCTCGATAGACTTTAGCGCGGGCGGGCAACATTTTATTGAGTGCTGTTAACGCTTGTTCTGCCTGGAATTCTTGCCAAAAACTGAAACCGGCATTAATCCAGATTACAGCCCAGACTGCCCAGCCGAGTTCTGGTGTACCGGACACAAAAGCCAGCGCACCTGCAACCCAGAGCAAGAGTGCCATGAAATGGGTCAACTGATCGGTGAAGCGGAGTAATAGCGATCTTCTGGCTGGTTCGGGCAGTTCATTAAAGCCGTAATGCTTGATTCTAATTGCTGTTTCTGCCTCTGAAAGTCCCTTTTCTGAAGTTGACAAAGTTTCGTAGACTTGCTGGGTCGATAGTGTCCAAACAGGTGCATGAGGTGCCATAGAGAATCAACAAGTTGCCTCATAAGTTTGCAGTTGCACGGTTGACGAGAGCGCTCCTATGGGTTCTTACTGCTGACTCCATCAGTCGTGCGTCCGCTCATTTCAGTCTCGTGGATGCGGTAGATTGCGATCGCTTCTGAACGTCCCTGAGCATCAATCCAGGTTCGATCGATCGCAGGTGACAGGTTTGGATTGCGCTCTTCGATCGAGTGCATAGCCCGAGCGATATCTGGTTGCTCAGTCAGGCGGGAAGCTCGACCATTGACGATCGCGCTGCGCCAAGGTCGCGGATCGCGTTTTTCTTCAACCTGCAAACAAATTTCTGGATTTGCATCAAGATCGTGAGTCTTCATGCCGATCGTTGTAAACAGGTAAATGTCCTCTTCTTCGAGATAATAGTTCATTGGTATCACGTAGGGCTTGCCTTCGTGTATGCAGCCCAGATGACCGTATCCTACTTTGTGTAGGAGTTCGTGTATTTCTTTTTGCCCCATTTCATCAATATCTAACATTACTATTCTCTTAAAAATTTAGTTGATTGGTAGTATTGAACAGAAATAATCCCGGCTTTACATCTGTCGTTGGATGGAGTCGATATCTGAAAGTCAATGATCGGAGTCAATAGCCTGTTGAGAAAGCGATAGCCTCACAAATCTTCTGCCCGCTTAATTGATGCTTTTTTGCCCGCAGCTACGCTGGCCACAACTAAACAAACCGTGACTAGGGCGATCGACCTCGATCGTAAAAAAAATTGGCAAGGGTTACAATCCCAAGATTTTGCTACAGCACAAACTCATAGCTAATCTCTGTAGTTCTTCCTTTAAAATATAGCCGAGTGCCTTCTGGATACTCCCATCCCACCTCGCCTTCTAAAGGAATCAGCATCCCATTACGAACTGAATATTCCCATAATCGACCGCCCCAAGGCATCGCAGTCAGCTTGTCACGATAACGAGCTTCAGTCCGAAACCTATCGATCGTCCCTTCAGCATTAAACTGAAATACGACGGAGACAGTGGTTGCACCATCCGTCAAAGTAGCGCGAGCAGAGGTGTCATTAATCGCCTCCCAGCGCACACCTTGACTGGGTAATAGTGCAGTGGGATACCAAGGAGCCTCAGCAAAGAACCGCAATAATTCACCTTGGTTCGCTTCAGGCGTACTGGGTATTTTTGCAACGGTAAAAAGACCGAGTAATGATGCGTGTAAGCTGCCTTCTCCTAAGAGATAGGTATCATGAACAAAGGCATTAACTCCTGGAGCCATCTGGATGCGTGCATCCCAATCAAAACCCAAACGTTGAGTAATCACAAATTGAGTGGCAGTAAACGGACTCCACTTGTTCTCAGTTTCACTCATATTGAACAGTCCCTGCTGAGAGAGTTTGACCGCCGCCACGATCGCTTGTCCGTCCTTAATTACCGTCCGAAAAAATCGCTGTACGGGTTCTGGCAAGCCTTCAATCTCTTTTTGGTCGTAGATTTTGGGCTTAATTGTTCGCCGTCCATTTGTTAATTTTGCTCGTAGGCGATCGGTATCTGACTCCCAGCGATAGCTACCATAAATGGCAGCAATTCCAAAGCTGACTATGATTAAAACACCAATAATTGCAATCCACTTAATCCACATGATACTTACCTATGTTTGTTAATTCAGAATTTGATAGATTGTGATGATCAGAACGATCGCTACAATAGCTGTATAGATTGAAAACGTGTACTTAGATAGCCAATTAGGAAGATAAATCGCAAAATTGTCCTTTGTTGAATTTGAATACTTCCGTGCAATCAGAGTTAACGGGCAGACGAAGCGAAAGGTTAGTAAGATTATACCTTCTAAAAATACAAATCCATAACCAATCCAGAGCAAAAGATCGAGTTTATTGGCGATGGCGGCATAAAGCATATAGAAAATAACAAAATTAAAGAATATCCATATCAAAGTGTGAATAGCTTTAATTAGAGTTAATTTGGTTTCAATTTTCATATTGTGTCAATATAATTTCTCCATTTTCGGCGTTAAATCGTGCCATTCGTTCTGTTTTTGATTTCATAAAGTTCCCTGACACCTTGCCCAGAGTGATTTGCTCATGTTTTCCTCGCAGTTAACTGTTTCCAATTTCCCTTCCACAGCAGCAGTCCGCCTAATACTGTCAAGGTAAGCATCTGCCAGATTTCAACCAGAGAACAAAAACCGATCGTAGTTTCGATCGCATCACGAATCTCATCAAATGCAGCGTGATAAACAGTTACAACAGCAAGGCTTTGCGTAACTGTCCAAATGTAGGCATAAATCATCGCGTGCATCATGCTAGGAATTAAAGTGATTGCAAGCATAATGGCTATTGAAGTACCCATATTATCAGTAAGTTTTTCAGCCATGCCCATTCCAACAATCACAGGCAAATGCCATGCCCACCAAATAAATCCATGAAGCAGCAGTGCTGTTCTTAATCTGTATCGTTTTACCAAGTGCGGTAACATATAGCCGCGCCAACCAAACTCTTCGCCCAAGGCTGGAATCAAGGTTGCGATAAAACGAAGTAGAAAATTTCCGAGAATTTCTGGAACGATAACGCCTTTAGGAATACTCCGCATTCCTAAGACTAATTCTAGGATTGTAGGAACAACCCAGACAAAGATCGCTATTGAAAAGACGGCTAAATAGTGTTTTGATTTACCCCAATCCCAACCAGCTTTTGAGAAGCTATCATGAAATATATATCGACCAGCGATATAAGTAGCAACTGTGACCATAATCATTGGTAATGAGCTTAAGGCATAGCGCATAAACGGCGTCTTTGCCCACAGCATATACGCAATTTGAAATGGCCAAGATATCGCCACGACAATCAATAGATATGTTCTGAGCGAGAAAGGTTTCTGGGGATTTCTCATTTTTAAAATTTACCTTCAACATTTTTGGCCGTTGCCTTCGTCAGAACCTTGTTCACCCCGATCAACATTTATACCGCCCTACTCACTAAGTAGCTATTTGGGGTTTTTCTCTACCAAATTGCCACAGCAAGATGATACCCAAGCCCAACAGATTGACTAGGAAAACTACTAACCCTCCGAAAAAGGGAATTAGTGTCATAACTGTCAGGATCGCCAAACCCACCAAGAACTGCTGCTGTAAAGACCAATTACCATTACGGAATAGGCGTTGACCGACAAAAAGTGCTACGCCTAATGATCCCACTAGAGCAGTAATCACCGCAGTCAGACTCAGGAGTGGAATCAGAGGAATACCAATGAGCGTAATCGCTAAAAACACGGTAGCAAAGACAAAGGAAACGATCGCCCCTATTCCCCATAGAGCAGTCAAACCGGGGTGTTGACCCAATTTTGTCGCCAAATTTGGCAGGAACTGTGGGCTGGTTTGTAAGATGATCAGTCCGAGAATAGCTGCTACTACAGCGGAACAAGTTCTAAAAATGGTACTGAAGAAATATTGCGCGAAGAAGCTACTTCTGCCTCGATCGGAGCCATACATCATGCCATGTCGATCGCTGAATGTAGCGCGTTCACCACCAATAATGGCACCTGGTTCCTGTACGATTTTGCCGCCAAATGAGTAAGCATCCCCTTCTACCCGCGCTCCTTTTTGCAGGATGACATCTCCGCCAAACGCGATCGCAGTATCTACAACTTTGGCATTAGGGGATACCGTAACACTCCCGCCAAAAGCAAGGGCATTTTCGACAACTTGGTTCTCTGGTACGGTTACGCTTCCACCAAAGCGGATGAGGTTGGTATTGTTGATATTGATATCAGTCTGCGCCAGGGCATTGCCTGCAAATATTAAGCAAATGGTAGCTATAAAAGCCAGAATTAATTGTTGCCATTTCATAGATTTCATCCTCGTCAAAAACCAAAAAATTAACTATCTCTCATGATAGTGAACAAAAATGAAGAAACTGTGAATAACGTTTGAATGAGATGACTTATAATTGACCAAATCATCCAAGGGATTAAGTATGCAAGTCGGAAATACGTTAGTAATTGTTTCAATTGAAAGTATTGCTTAACACAGAAGGGCTTTCTTACGACTATATGCTATTCCTAAAATAACGGATACTATTAGCTCGATGGAAAAAACAAAAATTACTTTCCCATTCAAATTTAGCTGCAAGGCTCCGTTATTACCTATATACAAAGCTAAGCCAATACATCCATTGAACCAGGCATGACTTAATACACAGAGAAATAAATTGCTTGTGTATTTATACAGAGTTGTAAAACTGGAAGTTAAAATTATGCCTGAGAATAAATACAATCCAAATGGAAATGAACTTTGAATTGTCCCTTTTATAAACCATAACGGCAAATGCCATATGCTCCATATAGTTCCTACCATAAGGATAGAAGGTAAATAATTAACTACCTTTTCTAATTTAGGTTGCAAAATTCCACGCCAACCTAATTCCTCTAATCCACCTAAAAGAATAAGCAGTGGTAGATTAATAATTACAGAAAGAATTGATATAGGCTTATTGATTCCAAAGCCAATCCAAACCATAAATAGACGCCACATTAAAAATAATCCAAATATCAGCCATACTTTTTTATCAATTTTTTCACCAAAGATATACTTAACAAAAGATTCTTCACCAAAATCTTCAGTGAACTGTCGATAAATAATATAAGAACTAATGGCTGGCCCAAAACTACCGATTGAGTAAGGTATCAATAATAAAGGCTCACCATACCAAAGAGCATTAAAATATCTGTTGCCAATGATGATAATTATCCAGCACAACCATGTGATGGCAAAAGTGTAAAGTAGAAAAAATCTAATTTGCTTTAGCGATCGCTTCTTTTGTTTCATATTTTTATCTCTCCTTAACTTTTTACAAAATTATTTTATAGGTGCTGATCGCCAATTTTTTTGGTTGTTGTTATGTTCATCAAATAACCGCCTAAGCCTGTTATCCATAGCACAATTGGATAAACAAGCCATCTTTCTGTTCCACCCAAGCCAATAAAAAAGTGCGATCGCAGCGACAGCAGCAATCAGGCAAATCCTGAATAGCTTCGAGATTTCTACGTAAGTAAACGTGTGAAACCAGATCCTGGTGATAGATTCAAACTGAGATTTCCGCCACCTTCAATAACACCAATTGTATCAAATGGACTGGTTGAGGGAACAGAAACTCCATTCTCAAAGGTGGGATAGCCTTTCCTTTGGATAGCTAAATCTCGATTATTGTTGATGGGAAACACCAATAACTGATCTGAGGAATCCACTAATAGCTGGATGCTATCTTGACCTTGGGTAAAGTTCCGAATTGTAGCAAAACCCGGCCCGATGTAATACTGTACTCCACGCAATGACACATTACGGGCGAATGCTTGATATTCGCCTAACACAAATTTATCACGACCGATACCGCCAATGAGAGTATCAAATTCATTGCTGCCATCACTTTCATACAATCGGGCGCCGTAATGAGGTTCTATACCTACTTCAACTCCAAATAATTCGGCATTCCCCACCCCGGAACCAGTTATAATGTCATTGCCCGAAGTTCCAACAAAAGTCGCAGAGCGGCTTGGATCGGAACTTCCGAACTTGAAGTAGTGTTCGCGACCAGTTTTTAAGGCTCCAGAGTTGACAAACGGCACAATATCGCGGTTTTTCTGTAAGTATTCCGATTCCAAAAATGAAGTTCCAAACCGACCGTCTTTGATTCCGAATTGAATGAAGTGCTGGTAGCCATTTTTAAAAGTTCCATTCTGAATAAACGGCAGTAAATCTCGGTTATTTGCTACATAAAAGGCTTCGTCATACTCAGGCGATACTTGGCTGCGACCCTGTTCGTAACCGTATTGGATAAAGTGGTCTAGTCCGGTCGCAAAGGGCGCGTTTGGGTTGACTGTGCTGACGAAGGGTGCTATCTCTGGATTGTCGGCAAGGTAGGTAGCTTCGTCAAAATAACGCGATATTTTTGTGAGGCCGGCGGCTTGACCGTATTTTTGAAAGTGTTCTCTGCCGGATTTGAGGACTCCGGCATCAATGGCTGGTTTGACCCAAGGATATTGCGAGAGGTAGTATTGTTCGTCAAAGATATCGTAATTCATCGGTTTGATTTTTTGGAGTTAGTTAATGAGCAGAAATTGTTTGCCACTCTTGAATCGCCGTCGATGGGATTTGTAACTCGATCGCTGAGCCAGTTACCACTGGTAAAGTTAGCTGAAGGGGAATTTCAGCCTGCAACTGCGGTAGGACAGTTTTAATGTCATATTCTGCGACATTCGCTGGGGTTGGTGTGTCCTTAGAAATTTCGCTAGAAATATCCTTGGCGGTTAGAGTTTCGCCCATAGATGTTGTCAGAATCAGCGGTTGAGTGCGATCGAATTCCAACGCACCAGGAAAGCCCACGACGCGCAGAGAGACAGTATAACTACCTTCAGGATGGATGCGCTTGAAGGCGATCGCCT
Source organism: Microcoleus pseudofavosus SVA1_A4 (assembly GCF_036700565.1). Taxonomy (NCBI): domain Bacteria; kingdom Bacillati; phylum Cyanobacteriota; class Cyanophyceae; order Oscillatoriales; family Microcoleaceae; genus Microcoleus; species Microcoleus pseudofavosus. The sequence goes on along the minus strand of NZ_JAUBPE010000067.1, from coordinate 31,273 downwards.
GCCAGGAATTTCCGTTCTGATCTTGCAGTTTTTGTCGGGATTGATAAAGCATTTGCCCTGGATATTCTTCGATTTGCGTCACAGTAGCAAAAGCAGGTAAGGGAATACAGACAATCAGTAAAATGCAGATCAAAGCAGCCAGCAGCCAGCGCATCGGGCGAATTTTAGACCCGTTAAAGTAGATAGAGTTCATCACAAAAGTCCTCAGAAAGTTAAAATGTATTGCAATTCCAGAGTAAACAATTAGGATTTTAATCCTCATTTTTTTGTGCATTAACTAGAGGCGATCGCCTCTCCTGCGTTTTTCCAGCCTGCAAAACTTGGCGGAAATCCCTGGACATTTTCATAGCCTAATAGGTGCAATGTCATTACTCCCATTGCCGATCGATAGCCCGTTGAACAGTACAAAACTATGGGGCGATCGCGCGGAATTCGATCCAGATTGTGTGTTAGTGTTCGGAGCGGAATATCGATCGCATTAGCGATATGTCCCGATCGATACTCAGATGGTTCTCGCACATCCACCAACAGGGTTTGAGGGTTCTCTAAGAGGCTTTTCAACCCTTTGACATTGGCGATCGTGTAATAGCCTGCTGGAATCGACGTGAGAAAGCGATCGACTCCCGATTCCAGATTCACGGTTTTTTCAGACATTGTTTGCATTTTTTCTTGAAAAATTGGTTTAGTTTCTATGAGAGTTGCTGCGAGGATCGGGTTTTGCCCAATACTAACCAAGAGGCAAAAACATAGTGCAAATCCCAGCAATATGGTCTGAATTGATTTCTTAAAGCTCATGGATTTCTCCTGAAATGGATTTTCTCGATATCACTTCATCCTCAAACCCACCAGGGTTTTTCTCCAGTGCGGGGATCGTTTTGCGTCCAAGGTGAGATCAAAATGCTGTTATCGATCGCCACAACCTGGACAATCTTCAGCGGTAGAGGAGCAGGGCCACGCACCACCGTCCCATCAGGGGCATAGCGGGAACCATGACAGGGACATTGAAACTGCCGATCCATTGGGTTCCAGGGCCACGCACCACCGAGGTGAGTGCAATTATCAACAATCCCGATGCTGTCTAGGGTGCGATCTTCTTTGACAATCAGGTAGGTGTGTTCTCCTGCTAGACCTGCAACCAGGGCACGGGTTCCCGGCGGTTCTGCCAGGATTTGTGAGGCTGGAATTAAGTTTCCTAAAATATCTTTAGCAAGAATGGCTCCCCCCGCTCCCGTTTCTGCCGGCGGAATGAAGAATTTGCTAACAGGATAGAGCGCGGCACCTGCGGTAGCGGCGACGGCGGCTCCGGTGATGAAATTGAGTAGTTGCCACCGCGATAGAGATGGACTTTCGAGAGGAAGACTATTGTCCATGATGAAACTCTTTAAGAGTTCATGAATGAATTTTTCTAAAGTTGCTCTTTCGTCTGGCTGGTACGAATTCCCAGAAGGCTATAAAGACCGCAAAAACCGACCAGAGCCGTCACCAGCAATACGCTACCTGCAACGACTAGACCAATCCCCAATCCTGTACCGCTGTAAAGGAAAAGTCCTAGATAAAATAACACCGAAGCCAACAACAGGCGGATCAGGTGATCGAGGGAACCAACATTCGTTTTCATAGCTGTAATCTCCAATGTAAAACTGATTGCAAAAAAACTGGTGCAGTCATGTAAAAAGCGACTCTAAAAATATTGCAACACTTTATTTTCTAACTCTTTTTATTATAACAAATTTTTTACAGAAAGCCGCTCTAAGTTGTCATAATAAATGATGTTTATGGATAAAATTTAAACAAAATCTATCTTATGGGTAACTTGAAATTGCTATATACAATGCCAAGATAAATTTAATAGATACGAAAACTTTGGATATAACCGTATGAATTTGGAAAATTTAGCGGCTCTCAAGCCCTATCTCAGCTTTTTTCACCCCATTACTATGTGGATATTGCTGGTTGTTGCCCTCTATGTCCTGTACTTGGGTGTGCAAGTTCGACGGACGAGACTAGCAGAAGGTGATCTCAAGAAAGAAATGGTTAAAGGTCGGTTTGCTATCCGCCATCACCAAATTGGCTCTATTCTCCTAGCATTGATGGTAATTGGGGCGATCGGGGGAATCACTGTTACCTACCTTAATAATGGCAAGATTATAATCGGCCCTCATTTATTTGCAGGCTTAGGAATGGTGGGGTTAATTTCCACTTCTGCTGCGCTGGTTCCCTTTATGCAGAAGCATGACTGGGTTCGCAGCATCCATATTTTGCTGAACATGATTCTACTGGGATTGTTTGGTTGGCAAGCCGTGACAGGGGTGCAAATTGTACAGAAGATTTTGACTTCGATGAATGGGCCTGCTGCCGGGTAATTAGATTCAATTTCTAGGACAAAGAATTCTATCGGAAGCTGAGGGAATTCTTTGTCAACCTGCGATCGCGCTTAGTTAATTGAGATGGAAAAACTAAGGAAAGTAAATCATTTTATCACTCCCGATCGGAATGGTTCGCTTTCTTTTTCGGCGTTTCTACAAGCACAGAAATCAGGAGCAAACTTAGCCCAATAATTTTGATAAAAGCCTTGACTGCGTGGGTTCTCTATCACAGCCGATCGCTACTCGGCAAAGTGCTGTCGAATCTTCGCCGCAATCTGAGAATCAGTCATTTTGTCAACTGTTTCAATACCTACAACGCGGCCACTGAGGTTATTTTTTTCAAGACGTTCTTTTAGTTCATCTTTTGCCTCACCCGGCCCAAATATTAGAATAGACTCTGCATCACGAATATACGCAATTACCCGATCGTAGTAAATATTGAGTTCTCCTGTAAAAGTTCTCTGGCGTGTATTATCAGCGGGAATCTGACGCGATTCATAAGTACCCTTAAGAGGTGAATCACCAGAACGCCGAGGCTGTTTTTCCACCTCAGAAATTATCTCTTTTATCTCTTCTCCTTTCTCTGTAATTGCCACGACAGTAGCTTTCCTATGGTCAATCCACAGCCCTACTTTTGTTTTCATTTATATCTCCTTTGTTAACGAGTTTCACCTAATGTGTACTATGCAAAATTAATTTCGCATTCTTAAATTCTGTATTCTTGATTTGATTAGGCACAGAAGCAAATGAGCTGTGACAATAATTTTGCTTGTGCTTATGAATGGGTTTAAGTAAATACACTTCACCCTTTAACTTCAATTATTATTGGACTAAGCTTGTTAAAGAACAAGTTGAAGTGACTAATATGGCGCTCGTTATTGCCACCGCAATGTATTTTATCGTTAGCCTACCCTTTATCATTGGCGAGGGTATCGTTCTTAAGGAATAGTTTTTATGAAATCCGGGTTATATTTAACTTGCTAGTCTTAGCAAGTTATTGGTTTAAATCTCGTTTTGCTAAGGCTTGAACCTCAGTTCGCAATGCCGCAATTTCTGCTTGCAGGGCTTGAATTGATTTTGCACCTGCTAGTTCTGCTTCATCATCCTCGGCATCCTGACCTACAAAGAATGTTGCTAACATTGCTGTCGCATAACCACATACTGCGATCGCATACAATCCCAGTAAAAAACATAGCAGCCGCCCTTCCGGTGTTTTCGGAAAGTAATCAGATCCAATCGTGGTCATCAGCATTGCCGTCCACCACAGCGCAGTACCATAGTCGGTGATATTGCTATTAGGAAGTTCGCGCTCAAACGTATAAATTCCAGCCGCTCCAACTAAGATAACGATCGCAGTTAATCCCATCACATAGCCAAACCCTCGACGCTGAACACTTACAGCGAGTAATCGCATTCCTCTGTTGGTTCGTGTCATCATTCCCAACAACTGTAACCCTCGAACCGCATGAACCGATCGCAAAGACTGTATGAATCGCACAATCCGAAGGGTTCGTAGCGCTGGGATGAACAGTGAGAAGGCAATTAACCAGTTGTGCTTGAGGTAAGAAAGTTTGCGAGGAGCGAGGAGAAATTTGATGCTAAAATCCACAATAAAGACAATCCAAATGGTAATGCCGATCGCTTCTAATAGAGGATTTAGTCCCCAAACTAGCTCAACGATAAACAGTCCTAACCAAGCAAAGCTTAGCACCACCATTGGTGTTTCTAGCCAATCTTCCCACTGTTGCAGCACCTCGCTGCGCTCTCTATCAAACGCCAATTTTTCGGGTTGCTTCTGATAGCTCATAATTCGTTTTTTCGGCTGGTCTAATAAGCAATACAGGCTTTTAAATCTTCCCGTGTCAAATCAGGAAAGTCGTCAAGTATCTCTGCTTCGGTCATCTCGGAAGCCAAATACTCAAGCACTTCATAAACCGAAATTCGCAAGCCGCGCGCACCAGGTTTGCCACTGCGTTTATTGGGTTCGAGCGTAATGTAATTTCGGTAGTTCATAGTTCAAATTATAGGTCAAGATAAGTCTAAAAGCAAGCAACAAAGATTTGTGTCAAAACTTTACATCTCCCGATCGAACGCCGATTCTGGTTGCTTTAGACACCTCATAACTCGTTCCGTGACCGAGACTGATGCGCCTTGAGCTGTGCCCGTAATTGAGCAATTTCTTGAGCCATATCGAGCACCATTGCGGCTCCGACTAAGTTCAGCCCCAAGTCTTGACGCAACCGCTGAATCTGAGCAATTCGAGCAATCTCGCGGGGATGCAGCAGGTCGCCGATCGGCTCAATTACCCCTAACTCAACATAAACCTTCACCAGCGTAATCGAAGTCTCTGTTAGCAATGCAGCATATTCAAAGGTATAGAGTTGCTCACCTTCGGGTGAAACCACAATTTTTGAAAGGCTAAAGCTCATAACTTAATTTCCTCTAACTGAGTACGCGGGTTAAAACTCGTATTTGCCTGGATTTTTTCGTAGCATTCTTGCTCGATCGCACTTAAGTCTTTTGGCGTGACAATCAGAAGTTTGGCGAGTAAGTCACCGCGTCCCCCTTTTTGCAATGTCCAGCCTTTGCCGCGCAGTCTGAGCGATTGTCCCGATCGCACTCCTTTGGGTACTTTCATTGTGACACTACCATCGGGAGTTGGCACGCTGATTTCTGCCCCTAAAACGGCTTCATCGGGGCGAATTGGAATGTCACAAACTAGGTCATCACCATCGAATCGAAAGAAGGAATGGGGCAAAATCTCGATAGTTAAATACAAATCGCCGCGCTGTTGAGAAAATGGACTAGGACGACCTTTACCTTTGAGTCGAATGCGACTACCGGGTTTTGCGCCTGCGGGAATGCGGACGTTGATTGTTTCATCGTCGAGTTGTAGCCGTTTCTGGACACCGTGAAAAGCTTCGGAAAATGTGAGTGCGATCGCAGCTTCGGTATCCGGCGCGGGCGCTTGAGAACGAAATCCGTCCCCAAAATCATTAAAACCATTGGTCGCAGTTTGATAGGTCTGGGTTCTACGTTTCGATCCACCTTTCATTCCCCCCAGCAAATCGTTGATAAATGAATCAAAGTCCTCGTAGCGATCGAAGTCTTCCGCCGAAACATTAGTTCCTCTAGAGGTTGGTGCTTCAGTGTATCCCGGCTGATTCCAATGTTGACCAAAGCGATCGTACTTTTGCCTGTTCTCAGGATCGGAAAGTACCTCATTTGCTTCGTTCAAGTCTTTGAACTTTGCCTCTGCATCTTTATCCCCAGGATTGAGGTCAGGATGATACTTGCGGGCCAGTTTGCGGTAAGCCCGTTTGATTTCTTCAGGGGTTGCCGTTTTGCTCGTTCCCAGGATGGCATAATAGTCTTTAAAGTCCGTTGCCGTTGGCATTACTGACCTCTCAATTGCTGGTTATTTTGTGGTTGCTAGTAAGGGCAGATTTTTAATATTACCCATCAAAAGCTTTGATGTAGCGTTAGTAATTATGGGAATTATTTTGCAAAAGTGCTTATACAAATATTTGTTGATACCGAATTTGAACCCTATTATTAATTTTTAGCTGTTTTTTATCAGGACTAACGCACGGTTTACTTAACGCCGCCATCTTGGCGGTTCCTTCACCGCCAAGATGGCGACCGTACTGTGATTTTGGGTAAGTCCTATTTATATTATAATTAAAAATTTTAAATATCATCTATCAATTGGAACAGTTTTGATTAAAATGTCATCTCTAATTAGACATACATGAGTGAATACATCATTTCCTCATAAACCAATCAACTGGACGGCGTAGTGAAACCGACGGTGGATAATTCTTCAAATAACCTGTTCGCAAGATAAATTGAATATTTTCATCTATCCCAATTGATTGATTCAGTTGTTGCCTCGTTGATGATTCTTCCAATATCTGAGTCATCGGATGAATGGCGATACTTTTTTCCCGCACTTTCAGGAAAAGTCTTTGCATTCGTCTGCCAGTTTCTAGCAGTGTCGCTACTGAATTATCTTTGCTAGTAATTAGAATCCAACCTGCCGATGCCGATACTTCTTTTTTAACTTTATCAAGCCCTGTCTCTCGAAAATCCTTTGTCATCACATTGTCTTTGCTGTAGAAATTCCGCACCACCCATCCAGAAAATCCTTCTATTTCCATACTTGCTGTTGTCAGCCCGTCACGATAGTTATCGGCATCCTTTGTGGAAAATCTGATCCAGTTGGCTAACTCTTGCTGCGCTGGGTTGCGATCGGATTGAATGCGATTTGCTTCAATAGTTTGTTCGTTTATAAATTGACTTTCTTTGCTGGTAGTAGGCAGATAATGAATATATTCCGATTCAGAATCGACAATATATTCCAAATCTTCTTTTTTCAGCACAGCACTTAAAAAATCGGAACGAACAGTTCGGCGATTTTTAATTTTGGCGATATCAAAATCTTTTTTTGATGCTTCTTCGATCAGTTTTACTTCCATTATCTGTTCGTCTTGATTGGTTGTAGCTAACAAATTCCAATGGCAAACGTAGCCAAAAGAACCAGCAGCATATTCCAGATTTTGAATGAAAGCGCCGATAGATAAAATCGTTTCTCTCTGAGTTGGGTCAACAGCAGGCAACCATTTACTTTTATCGTTGCCGATAATCCAGTGATAAGGTTCGAGATATTGGACAAACCAAGGTTGTGTATTGTGACCGCTTGGCGCGAGTGAGGCGAGAAACAAAATCTCTTTTTCGTCCGGCTTGAGAGTTTCATTGTTATCGTTTGACTGTTTCACATCCGTCCTTAAAAGATTACTTTTATCGCTTAATAAATAAGATGTTGTCACGATTGCAATTATTGTACCACCAGCAATACCGATAAATCTTATTCTGTTCATAATCAGTGTCCTTCTTAAGTTTAATTTGTTTAATCAAAGGCGTAGAGTTGCTCTGCTATTCAAGATAAGACGAGAACAGTATTGAAAGTGCAAAACTCCCGATAAATGTCAAGATAGACCAGTTTGTGTCTTGAGTTTGATGCGCTTCAGGAATAATTTCTTCAGCGATCGCCACCATCAAAGTGCCTGTTGTAAATGCAAGCACAACTAGCTTGGGAAGCTCGGCTTGTCCGCGCAATCCCCAATAGCCCAGCGTCGTGCCCAGCCAAACAGGAATAATAAATGCCGCAAGTAACAAAAATCGCAATGTTCGCTGCATATTTTGACTCTTAAACGCTGCATTAGTGACAAATCCTTCTGGAATGTGAGCTACAACTCTCCCCGATGCCAGCACTACTCCTAAATGAGGCGAGATCGTCAGACTGGTGCCAATCATTAATCCATCGCCAAATAAGTCGATCGCAATACTCAGAAAAATTGCCAAACTCACAGTATTGAGATCGATGCCACGCAGTCGATTTTTGCTTAAGTTGAGAAGTTGATTAACCCATACAAAAAAAGCTCCACCTAAAAACAATGCTAGAACCGTTGCCCAAACAGGTTTAGCGATAACGACTTTAGGTATCAGTTCGGTAGATACGATCGCCAGCAGTACGCCAGCAGCAGCGTGCAGTGCAAGTCCTAATGTTTGTTTTGATGTCGGCAAGGCTTCAGCAATCATTGCTCCCATGAAGTTGCTGACAACGGGCAAAGCTGATAGTGTTAGAGCAAATAGAAATTCCTGCTGCATAAATCAGGCTCCGCTAGCCGTAACAGACTCTTTGATATTCGATCGTTCTACCGATAGATTCCACCTAGCCCTAGCGATTAGAAATCGCGGCTATACAAACCAAGTCTGGATGGTGCGCGGACTAACTCAAAATTAAGGGTTTGAAACCCGCGCACATCCGGGTTTTGCCTGTGTAGCCGCGACTTCCAGTCGCCCGGTGTATGAGCCTATCGATAGATTGCATCATCGATTGTGGCTCGGAAAAATTCGCCTTCTGACTCAAACCGATCGGTACCGAAATACCATCCAACTCGCAGACGAGTCGGAATAGTGTAGCCAAAGAATGTGCGTTCTTCCTCCATAATTCCACCGAAGTCCATATAATGAAACTCAGAGCCATCAAGGTTATTCCAGCGCGGTAGCTTGCAGGTCTTGAGCCGACCCGTTCGATCGATGGTAAAATCTAGTTCGGCTCTCTCACCTTGCACTACAAAACTAGAATGTAAATGTGATGAATCCATGCTTGTCCATGACACATCATCACCACACAATGCAGATGGCAACCAGATTGACTCAGACTGAAGACGACCAACAGCAGATCGCGTAATATCAGTACCTGAAGCTATCATCACCGGGAAAATTCCTAAAAGCTTCCACTGCATAGAACCTACGCCGTCTATGAGGCGATCGGAACCCATAATTGGTAAGCCATTCATCCATGCCGTAGCACTCCAAATTAGTCCATGATCCCAACAAATTACTTGCTCTGCTTTGAATGGAATCCAACTCTTCAATTTGATTTCACCGTGCATCTGCAATCGAACCGCAGATGCGAGCTTAGTTCCAGGTGCGATCGCGTGTTCGAGATATCGTCTTGCTGTTTCTGGCAGGTGAGAGAGTTGATCTGAGTGGAATATGCGATCGTTAGATGTTGCTGAATCCCATAGCGTATTGAGAGAAATCTGTTTAGTCTGATGGACAATTTCGCTGGATCGTTGTAACCCCTTTTTTAGATCAATCATTATAAAGTTCAGTCAAAATCAAGTCTTCTAGTTTGAATGTGCTCATGGTGTTTCAGCACTGACAGCATTGCTTCAATGTCAGGATTTGCCCATTCTGCTGCTATTTTCAGAAAATCAGGATCGTCATTAACACAATCGAGCCGCGTGTAAGTCACCGTTGGATACTTACGCTGCAAAGATTGAATTACATCATCCACATCGAGAATGGTTTCAAAATTCTCAGTTGCCCAGCCGAGGGGTTTAAACAGAATGGTTTTAGCACCTGCTTCGATCAGGCTTTTAGCAGCTTGTTTCAGATTAGGCTGTGACCAATTCATGAAAGGCGTGTCATGATTTATCCAGCCGATCGAGACTAGCGGATATTGATGCTGCAACTGCGCTTGTACGCGATCGTAAAGAACTTGTCCATCAATCACTCCAGTTAACAGTCCTTGCGCTTTTTCTGGGCCGCCGTGAACCGTTAATATAATGCCAATCTGAGACTCAAAAAAGCCACTTGCGAGGGGCTGTTTTAGACTTTCCTTAATCTGACTTACCATCAAATCAATGTAGCTAGGTTCAGTCGCAAAGGCTGGAATATATCGAATTTTCTTAAAGGTCGAATGTTGAGACTCATTCTGAGCTGATTTTGCTGCAATCACCTCATTGACTTGTTCTACAGCTATTTTGCTCGTGAATGCAGAATCGACTACAAGCAAAGGATAAATTAGCAAATTCTCAAAGCCTTGCTCAATGATATCTGCTACAACTTCTTGCACAAAAGGTTGACAGAAATAAAAGCCTTTGAATACTTGTACGCGATTTCCCCATTTCTCTTGTAACTCTTCCTCAATACCAAGACGTTGTTTTTCAAAAATCTTATTTTCAGGTGACATGAAACGATCGTGTTTCACTCCAAAATTGTATAAATCTTGAAGTGTGAGAAACCAACCAGCAAGAGGATATAGCCAGTCTGGAATCGACACAAACTGAGCTGCAATGTACTTAGTTGCAGCTTGGTTATAACGACTCAGATCGCGATAAGATTCTACTTCACCATACCCTGCAAGCAATACTGCAACGCGATTTTCTTGTAGCAGCATTTCGCTATTGTCATCAAGTGGCGCGACGGGCTGCATCGATTGAGATGGATGAGTAATCATAAAAAAGTTCGGTAAGTGGGAAACGAGCGAACATTTGTAGGGTGCGTCAGAGGTAAAACCCTATTTTATCAATCAATAACTGGGACTGACGCACCCTACAATCTAGGTTCAATAGGCGAATTCATTAAACAATCGATCGCACCACTCCACCTTCGACTCGCAAGGCAGCACCATTAATTGCAGAGGCTAAAGGACTAGCAACAAATGCAACTAATGCAGCAACTTCAGACGTTAAAGCAAATCGCTGAATCAGTGAAGATGGACGAGTCTTGGTAAAAAACTCTTTCTCAACTTGTTCGGGTGAAATATTGTGATCCTTGGCGAGTCCCTCGATGAAAGTTTCCACTCCTTCGGAACGAGTTGGCCCTGGCAATACGGTATTCACCGTGACACGACTGCCTGCGGTTGTTTCAGCTAAACCACGACTCACGGCTATTTGTGCAGTCTTGGTAACGCCATAGTGAATCATTTCAACGGGAATATTCAAGCCAGATTCACTAGAGATGAAAATAATTCGTCCCCAATCTTTTTTTAGCATCAGCGGTAAGTAATGACGGGAGAGCCTGACACCGCTCATCACATTTACTTCCATAAAGTTCATCCACTCTTCATCGGAGATATCTTCAAATGCTTTAGCGCCATAAATTCCCAAGTTGTTGACCAAAATATTGACTTCTGGCACTTGTTGAAACAACAATTCAGCTCCTGCGGTTGTTCCCAAATCGGCAGCAATTCCCTGAAGTTTGGCATTGGGGACGCTTTGCTGAATGCTTTTGAGGGCATCGTTTACGCGCTCTTGCGTTCTGCCATTGACTATGACAGTTGCTCCTTCCTGGGCAAGTGTCGTGGCGATCGCGAGTCCAATTCCGGCAGTGGAACCGCTGACCAATGCAATCCGATCTGATAGTTGGAGATCCATACTTTCTTAAACCAATTAATGTATAAGCGAGCTAGGGTTTCAACCTGCTCGAATTAATGAAGCAATTACCCACTCAATTAGCGGCTACCTAATCCAATTTTACCACCATTTTACCAACATTTTTGCCTTCAAAAAGACCGATGAACGCATCCACTGCTCGATCGATTCCTGCCACCACTGTTTCCTGGTTCTTCAGTTTGCCAGCTTGGAAATAGCCGCCCACTTCTTGTTCAAATTCACTCTGGCGATCGAGCCAATCTCTAACGATTAGCCCTTTCATCGTCAAGCGTTTGCCAATCATATTAAATAGATTGGAAGGGCCCGGCTGCGGTTTTTCATCGTTATAACCGGAGATGCTGCCACAAGCGATAATCCGGCCGTGCACGCGCAATGCCGAGAGCGCCGCTTCCAGCGTTTCGCCTCCGACGTTATCGAAATAGACATCAATTCCGTCGGGTGCTGCTTGGTTTAGTTGTTCCAGAATAGGGCCGGCCTTGTAATCGAAGGCGACATCAAATCCGCATTCTTCCCGCAGAAATTTGATTTTTTCCATTGAACCGGCTGAGCCGATGACATGGCAGCCGCGCAATTTTGCCAGTTGTCCAGCCACACTTCCCACCGCGCCTGCGGCTCCCGAAACAAAAATAACATCGCCGGCTTTGACCTCTACCAAATTCAATCCAACCCAAGCAGTCATACCCGTCATACCGAGGGCACCGAGGTAAACCGAGGGGGGTTGAATATCGCGGCTGACCTGATGTAAATCTTTTGGTGCAGCTATGAAGTATTCACGCCAGCCATAGTTAGAAGTGACAACATCACCCGACTTGAATTCCTGGGCGCGGGACTCGATGACCTCGCCGACTGCACCGCCTTCGAGCGTTTTGCCCAACTCGAAGGGCGGAACATAGGATTTCCCCTCGTTCATGCGACCGCGCATATACGGATCTACCGAAAGGTAGAGATTGCGAACGAGCACTTGTCCGTCTTGCAGCGGCTTGATTTCGGTTTGGGCGATCGTAAAATTAGCTGCGGTTGGGATTCCGTTGGGGCGGGAGACTAGGTGAATTTCGCGACTCATGATATCTGTCATAATTTTATCCTAAATTACCGTCAAAACTGATTTAAAATGAGATGGAATAACTTCTCAAGAACAGGCAAAATGCCTATTCCCAAAAAGTTAATTTTATTGTGAGTCGTTGCTTCTAGCCAGCTCATAAAAGGCTTATTTCAAATGGTGCAAAACTCATTTAAACGCTTTCTATTCCGTAGTTTTGCCGTCGAAGTGTTCCTGATCGGCATCCGCGTCGCTGCGGTTGCGGTGGACTACGCCGTCCCGATGATTCGGTGGCGAATAGATCGTGTAGAGCCTCATCAACATATCGCCGGTATTGATGATGTTGTGCTTCGTTCCAGCGGGTACGATTACCGCAAAGCCCGAGCTAATAGGCGATCGCACGTCATCAAGAACTGCCTCACCTCTTCCCTCCTCTATACGAAAGAACTGGTCGAGCTTATGGACTTCCGCGCCGATCTCTTCCCCAGGTTTTAAGGCCATAACGACAAGCTGGGAATACTTTGCTGTGTAAAGGACTCGGCGAAAATCCTCATTTTTGATCGCGATACTCTCGATGTGTTGCACAAAACCTTTCATGGTGACTCCTTTAATTACTGCGATCTACGCAATTTCGATCGTGTCTTCGTTTTCGCTGTTTCATCATGTTCTTTGATTCTCAAATTACTGAAGTGTCGGACGGACGATCATTTCATTCACATCAACATCACTGGGCTGCTCGATCGCAAAGGCGATCGCACGAGCAATAGAATCTGCATCAATCGCTATTTTATAAAATGCGTTCATTCTGGCTGCTGTATCTTCATCGGTAATCATGGTGGTCAATTCAGTAGCAACGGCTCCTGGTGAGATATTAGTCGAACGGATTTCGCCGTTTGACTCTAGCCGCAACCCTTCAGAGATCGCTCGCACTGCGTACTTAGTAGCACAGTAGACCGCTGACCCCGGAAACACTTTATGTCCGGCCAGACGATAAATTAATGACGTGACCCGACTTTTGCTGACACATAATCGGCAATACGGCAGCAATCGCATAGAGAACGCCCTTGATGTTGACATCGATCATCCGATCCCATTCTTCCACCTTTACTTGGTCGAGGGCAGAGAGTGGCATCAAGCCGGCATTATTGATGAGTACGTCGATCCGGCTGTATGTACTCAAAGTTTTTTGCGCCAATGCTTCCACCTGTGCGCGATCGGTCACATCCGTCACTTGGTAGGTTGCAGTCCACCCCGATCGGGCGATCGCGTCAACCAATTCTTTGAGCCGATCTTCGCGGCGGGCAGCTAACATCAGTTTGGCTCCACTAGCAGCAAGTCGCTGTGCTGTCGCCTCACCTAATCCACTGCTGGCTCCGGTGATAATTACCACTTTGTTTTGAATTTCAGACATATTGACTGCTGCGGGTTATTGAGTGTGGGTCATAAAACATTGGATGCTGAAATCAGTTAAACTCAGCATTATTCAATCAGCTCAACTAGCTTGTAGCTTAATCAATGTTTGTGCACCAGCAACGTCACTAATCCGAACCGCCATCATCACGCCGTTTGAGTCCTGTCCCGTCAAGACTTCAGTTGGTGAATCGATCGTGTGAGCATAAGTCACCTCATCTTTACCCACTTCAATCACCAAATCATCCCCCTTGCCAGGGCGATCGTAAACCATCGCATGAAGAGGTGCGTCCTGAATCAGTTCTGCATCACCGAGTTCTGAATTGAGGATTTCGATGGAAATATGCCGTCCGCGATTACCATCTGAAAACTGATCGAAAAATTCACCCCATCGCTCGCTCGGCACAGATTTGTTGATGTCAATTTTATTTGTCATGTCATTATCATTCCTTGTGAAAAAATCTTAAAAACAAAAAGAGCAATACAATAGTTGCTAAGTTTCACTATTTTATTGCTGTTAGTTCAAAGCCTTAAACAGCCACAGACATATTGATTTCATGGCTAATTCTCTCTAGTCTCTGCTTCGCCTGACTGACATCATCCTCGCTGCCTGTCACAAGGATCGTGAACTCCCCTGCTTGGATTTTAGTCTCGTACTTCAGTACCTCGTTCTTCGGGATTCCTAATCCTCCCAAGGCACCCGCTAGTCCTCCTACAGCAGCAGCACCAGCGCCACCAACAAGCGTTCCTTCCAACCAACCCGCCAACACTCCAGCAACGGGGCCAGCAATAATGAGCGGAGCCATTCCGGGAATAAACAGCACTCCAGCCCCTGCTAAAATGCCAAATAAACCTCCCACGAAGCTACCCCAATAACCACCTCCTGCGGCTCCAGCTTTCGCTGTATCTTTCCAGGTTAGAAATCCGCGCACATTTTCAGTAGTCTGGTAGTCTTTGCCAATGATCGAGAGCTTTTCCATATCGAAGCCTTCTTTTTGCAACTCCAATACCACCCTTTCTGCTTCTGCATGGGATGGGAAAGAAGCAACAATCGTATGTGTATATGCCATGAGTTGGTTTCCTTGGTTGCAATTTGTCCGCACGATGGACAAGTTTGTTAATTTGGAGGTGCTTGTATGCAACAGTCCTTACATACCCACTTTGACTGTAATAAAACAATCTGAGGAACTTATGAGGAGTTAAGAGAGGTTGTTCATCAAGTGTTTCGTTCATACAAAGCTGGCGCGGCACTAAAGCGTCAGCTTGTCAAAAATGTCACGTAGGACTTGTGCAGAATGAATGAGTTGCTGTTGCTCCGTGTCGTTAAGGGTGAGGTTGACAGTTTTAATCACACCTTTTTCATTGACAACAGAGGGTAGACTGAGACATACATCGTGAATGCCGTAGAACCCATTTACAAGGTTGCTAACCGTAAGGATGCGTTCCTGACCGTGAAGAATGGTCTTGACTATTTCGGTCGTTGCCAGCCCGATCGCATAGGAAGTGCACCCCTTGAGTTTGATGATTTCGTAGGCAGCGTTCTTGACGTGCTCAAAAATCTCATTTAGATTGGCGTTGTCTGGCGATGGGCTACCCTGCTCATTATAGAGAGGCATTCCGGCAACATTCACCTTGCTCCAGACGGGTACTTCACTGTCGCCATGTTCGCCAATGATGTAAGCATGAACGCTTCGTGCATCAATTCCCATCTTCTCTGCCAGCAGGGTACGGAAACGGGCAGAGTCAAGAACTGTTCCAGAGCCTATTACCCTGGCCGCAGGAAATCCAGAGAGTTTAAGGGTCACGTATGTCATTATGTCTACTGGATTACTCACAACCAGTAGGGTGGCATTGGGACAATATTTGATCACATCTGCAATCAAGCTTTTAAAGATGACTACGTTACGCTCAACCAGATCCAGTCTGCTCTCTCCCGGCTTCTGGCTAGCTCCAGCCGTGATAATAACCAGGTCTGCATCCTGCCCTGCATCGGTAACGGTTCCAGCTTTGATATTGACAGAACCGATAAAGGGAGTGCCATGTATCAGATCCATGACTTCTCCCTGAAGCCGCTCTGTCTGAATATCCTGAAGAACCAACTCATCAAAGCAGTTCTGGATAATCATTGAGTAGGCACACGCCATTCCCACCTGCCCGGCACCAATAATGACACCTTTGCGAGGACGGATACTGACTTTAGCTTCAACACTGGGATTGGGCGTAAATAGCGTTTCAAACATAGATATTTCCCACGTAGGATGCTTTGGATGGGTAGTGACCGACCATGCAGTTTTCGTCGGGGTTGACGATCGCGTTCTGTTGTGAAAATCTTGACTATGCTATTGGTAGCGCAAAAAGTTCGCCAATAGAGCCTGATTTACCGAGTGGTTACTCCTATTTGACTGTAATAAAACAATCTGAGGAACTTATAAGGAGTTAAAAAAAGTTTGAGTTTGAGAATTTTAATAATGAATTAAGACTTCGTTTGTTTGAGAACAGCCCTAGAGTCTCCCGCAGAAAAAATACAGGCACACCCAGCAATTTTAGACTGATGCAAGGCTTCGGATGCGGCTTGATAAAGAGAATGCAAATCCGTTCCATTATCTGGATATTGAGCAATGCCAGCGCTAAATGCGATCCGAAATTGAGTTTGATCGGGAGCAACAAATTTTCTGTGGTGGAGCGTTGCTAATAATTGAGCGAGTCTTTGAATACCATCTGCCTTAATCATGCTAGATAAGGCAACCACAAATTCATCGCTCTCCCAGCGAGCAACGACTGCATTTTGCCTAAAAGTCTGCCGGAGCAACTGTCCCCACTGACGCATCACCATGTCGCCAGTATTGTACCCGTGACGATCGTTGATCTCTTTTAGATTGTCTAAGTCCAGAACTGCTAGACAGAGCGGCTGCTCCTGTTGATTTGCAAGTTGAAGGTATTTGTTTAAGTCTTGGGTTGACTTATGGCGGTTAGAGAGTTTGGTCAAATAATCTGTCTCAGCAGCATTCTGAAGGAGTTTGATCCGTTCTAGGCGATTGATGATGCGACTGACCAATTCTGGCCCTACGATCGGCTTGCTCACAAAGTCATCTGCACCCACTGAAAACATTTGATTGACGATCGCAGCATCGGTATGCGCCGTCAAAAAAATGATCGGCAAGCGCCCCCAGCGCGAATTGTTGCGGATAATTTTGCAAAGCTCAACGCCGCTCACAGCAGGCATTTTCACATCTAAAATTAGCAGATGCGGCGAGCAGGATTTCAACGTTTCCCAAAATTGTTGAGGATTGTTCAGCGTTGTTACGCTCAATCCCCAGGGTTCTAGGAACTCTTTTAAAGTTGCGAGAATCTGGGGATCAGCATCGACGACCATCACCCGTTGCTTTGCTGTCTCTGCTTGTTGTGCCGCTTGTGCGATCGCTTTCAGCACTTGAGCCGGGGGCAAAGGTTTGTGTAAAAAACTATGTCCGCCGAGTTGGGCAACTTCTAGGCGATCGGTTAATTGATCGTGACTGGTTAAAACTAGAACTGGCACAGAAGGAGTTTGATGACTGAGCTTTGCCAGCAGCCTTAAACTATCTGTTGTGGGATGAGTAATGTCGGGATCGAGTAGCACAACGGTAGGCGCATCTTGCTCAATTTTCGTTTCGGCTTCGGAAAGTGTCGTGGCGATCGCGCTCCGAAATCCCCAGTCCACTGCTTCATTCATCAACTGTTGGGCCAGTTGGCGATCGGGATCGACGATCAATAACAAAGGACGCTCATCCGCAAACAGAGACTCTTCCGGCTCGATTCGTTCTGTAGTTAAGTCGTTTGAGGCGCGATCGATTTCTTGACGCTTGGATAAGGCGCTGATGGTTTGTGGTTGAATCGGTTGAGTCGCTTCATGAGACGTGAGTTGAGCCGTCTTGGTTGAATCAGCGATCGCTTCCAAGGGTTTAAGCCGATAACCCAGTCCATAAACCGTTTCAATCAAATCTGTGGGAGCGCCGACCCCTCTAAATTTCTGCCGTAGCCCCTTAATATGAGTTCTCACGGCATCTTCGCTAGGAGTCTCTCCATAAGCCCAGATTTGATCCAAAATTACGCTGTAGGTAAAGACTTGACGACCATTCCGCAAAAAGAACTCTAGGATCGAAAACTCCTTGGGACTTAAGGATAGAAGTTGCCCTGCGTAAGTAACTTCACGACTTGTCGGATCGAGCCGCAAATTACCCTTCTCCAGCACAGATTGAAAAGCCGTTCCTGTGCGACGCAGCAAGGCTCGAATTCGAGCAATCAATACCTCCTGATCGAGCGGTTTCACCAGGTACGAATCGGCACCTGCATCTAGCCCGATCGCTTGATCGTGACCACTGCCTCGCCCTGTTACCACCAGAATTGGCATTTTATAGTCGTGCGCTCTGACTCTACGACAGAGACTTATTCCGTCTAAACGAGGGAGCGTAATATCTATCAGCAGTAAATCATAGTTATAAATAACAATCAGTTCCCAAGCTGCCTCACCATCGTTAGCAACTTCAACCACGTAATTTTGGTTGGAGAGCATATAAGTAAGTAGGTCGGCAATTGCCTCATCATCTTCTACCACCAAAATTTTCATCAGTCTAACTCCTTTACAGGCTGGGTCAGGTGGTCGGAATCCTCCAATAATAATGGGAAATAATGAAATCAGGATGAAAAGAATTGCTCATCGCCAAAAATCTGGAAAAATCTTCCTAAAGACGTAAACCTTGAATCGCTCATAGGTTTCTCATAGTCTGAGCGTAGCTTGAGAGATATAAGAACTTAGTCATCCCCTAACCAAGGTGAAGGGCATAACAATCTGTTCTTCGTTGTGTTGATTCTTTAGGAGCTTAAAACTATGACTACTACTACTACTAAATCTCATCAATCTCTGCTAGAAACCTGCATTCAGAATTGCCTCGACTGTCTTCGTGAGTGTGAGCAATGCGGAACCGCTTGCTTAACCAGTGACATGGTGCAGATGATGGCTCAATGTATTAAGCTATGCCGCGATTGCGCTGATACCTGCGCCCTCTGCGCTCGGTTCATGGCTCGTAATTCTGACCTGCACGCTCAAATGTGTGCGGTTTGTGCAGAAGCGTGCGATCGCTGTGCGACTGAATGTGAGAAGCACGACCACGAGCCGTGTAAGAAGTGCGCTCAAGCCTGCCGTCGTTGTGCTGAATCTTGCCGTCAGATGGCTAAAGCAACGGCATAAAACCATTTATTTAGCGCAGTGGCTGTTGCATGAGCGATCGCGTCTTGCTTTGCAGCAGCCAGTATTGAAACCTAGTTATTCTTCAAATCAGGTGGAGTTATGAATAAGAAGTTTTTGGTGTACAGCTTAGTCGGGCTACTTAGTAGTGGTGCTATTACTGGATTTGTCCTTATCAACAGCGAACAAGTTCAGTCATTACCTGCACCAGAAAATCCTCAACAACCCAGATCGGTTCGAGTCGATCGGCATTTTATCGAAATGATGATCCCGCATCACCAAGATGCGATCGCAATGGCTGATCTTGCTTTTAGTCGCGCCAAACGCCCAGAAGTTAAAAAATTAGCCCAAGCGATTAAAAAAGACCAAACTCGTGAAATTCAAGAGATGCGTAGCTGGTACAAACAGTGGTTCGGCAAAGAAGTCCCTGCCCATTCAATGAATGACATGGGCATGATGGGAGACCACCACAACCAAGGGCAGGGCACAGGCTCAGGCATGATGGGTCAGGGTCAGGGCATGATGGGTCAGGGTCAGTGCATGATGGGTCAGGGCATGATGGGTCAGGGCATGATGGGTCAGGGCCAGGGCATGATGAGCATGAAAACCGACCTCGACGCGCTCAAGAAAGCCCCGGACTTTGACAAGGAATTTGTGCGACAAATGATTCCCCATCATCAAATGGGGGTGATGATGGCTCAGATGGCATCTGAGTGTGCTTCTCATCCAGAAATCCGTACTTTGGCTCAGTCAATCATCACATCTCAGAGCGCTGAAATCGCACAGATGCAAGGATGGTAACAAGCCTGGAATCGATAATCTAGCTTAGTTTAGCAGGGTAAGCGATCGTTTCTGATCCCTATTTGTATTCACCTGGAAGAACAGAAAAATAATTGTCCGTTGAGGTCTTTCCTACAATCTGGAGGTTAGCTATTTTTGGTTTTAAACATTCAAGAGCGAGGAAAACTGCCACTTCCCGTGTTCCTCAACACCAAAAGCCAGGGTTCACTGCAATCACAATTGTCCTTCAGCCAAGATTATTTGTAACGCCCCAGGTTTTACTGCTGTGTCTTATGCAGCCCGTGTAGAAACTTCTTCAAGAATAGAAAATAATTCATCTAGCTGAGTCGAGGTAAATAATCCCTCTGGCCCCTGTGGCGTAATGTCGGTAAATGGAGATTCATAGAGGATTGCTGCATCCATTACGCCATGTGCGGTTAGGTAATTCACAATCATATCCACAAACTCAATCTGATTGGAGTTAAGATTTTTGCCAGATATAAACCTCGCTAATTCCTGCTTGGCTACCTCTCGATCGAGTCCTACTAAGGAACGGACGAATAAGCCTAACCCGTGTGACTCTTCTTTTGCACGGTCTATATCCTCCTCTACGCCTAATTTGTTTTCTAGCAATATCTTCTCTAACTCAGATAAATCGGATGGAGTGAGCTGTTTGTTAGTTCGCAGCTTAAAAATGACCACATGATCTTGATGCGATCGCAAAAAAGCCCTGGCTTTTGCACGGAATTTCTCAAAGTTATCTAATGCTGTAAAACCAGGCAACTCTACTATTATTTCATCCCCCATTACATCCTCAAAGTCGGTGTAAATAGGTTGGCGTTTTTGTTTCTCAATTAGCTTGATTAACCCCCGTAGGCGTTTGCGTAACACCTCCAGCATTGGTAATGTCACATCTTGCCACCACTCATCGGTTTGTACATCCTGAATCAGGGCTAACTGTTCTTGCACGAAGGGAATGGCAGATTTCTCCTCTAGCAGTCCTGCAAGTGACTTTACCTGTTCTTGTAAACGCTTAAACGTAGAGTCAGAGCGCAGGATTGCTAATTGTAACTTCAGCATCAGAACATCAAATCTTTTTATTTCTTCTGTTTCTGTTTCCAATTGGGAAGGCAAACCAGCTATTTCTTGACTAAGTTCCAGAAAATCATCGATCGATAGCGACGCCCATGCTGCGGAATTAGCATATTTCTCTACGAATCGTTGTTTAGGTCGCACTATGAAGTTTTCAGGATTCATAGCCGCCACTTCGGTATTGAGTAAATTGGCTAGTTCCTGGCGCAATTCTGCATTGGTCTTGGGTTCTTTAGAGGCAGATTGATACTCTTGAAGCTGATTCAGTTTTGCTGAATTAATGGGTTGATTTTCAGGTATTTTTTTATCTAACTCTCCGATTAATTCTAATCGAGCGGTAAACAGTTGCTGACCCAATGATTTAGTTATTGGTGCATTAACCGTCTCGGAGTTGTGTTGAAAAAACTCTAAATTTTGGCAATAATCAAACAGGTAAAAAAATTCTTTATCTTGCCCTAGCCCAAATAAGTCAGGACATAGCCTCGTACCTCGTCCTATCATCTGCCAGAACTTAGTTTTGGAACGAACAATTTTGAACAGCACCAGATTAACTACCTCTGGCACGTCAATCCCAGTGTCGAGCATATCCACCGAGATTGCGATATGAGGTTCTTTATCTTTTTGGGAAAAGTTATCAATCAGACTTTGAGGATAGGAGGTTTTGAAGGTAATGACACGGGCAAACTCACCTTTAAGGTGTGGGTAGTTGGCATTGAACCGCTCAGCAATAAATTCTGCATGATCTTGATTTTTAGCGAAAATAATGGTTTTGCCGAGACGATCGCCCCCAGCAACCTTTAACCCCCTAGTCATCAGATGCTCTAGCACCTTATCCACGGTATCTTTATTGAATAACCACTTGTTGACTGCTTCTGCTTCTACGCGCTCAGGGGCATTACCTTCGTCATCCCATTCAAGCGCATCCCATTCTTCTCTTTCGGATTCAGAGAGTTCACCATAATTAATGCCTTGTCGCTGAAACTTAAGCGGCACTGATACAGCTTTAAGCGGGACTAGATAACCATCCTTTACGGCATCTTCAAGCGAGTAAGCATCGGTAGGTACGCCATTCTCTAAGTCAAAGAGTCCGTAAGTGTTGCGGTCAATTTCATCCTTTGGTGTAGCGGTTAGCCCTAGCAGGACAGAATCAAAGTAGTTGAAAATTGTGCGGTATTTCTGAAAAACCGATCGGTGAGCTTCATCAATAATAATTAGGTCAAAATGCCCTACCCCAAAACGACGCTGACCGTCACGGGTATCATTAATTAATCCCATCATGGTGGGATAGGTGCAAGCAAATACTCGTCCTTCAGTATCTTTTTCTGTGACTAAGTTTACTGGCGCGGCATCGGGGAGATGTTTCTTAAATACATTGATTGCCTGATTTACCAAAGCTACACGATCCGCTAGAAATAGAACCCGTTTCGCCCAGTTACAACGCATCAGCAGATCGACCAAAGCGATCGCGGTTCTGGTTTTGCCTGCACCAGTCGCCATAACTATCAGGGCTTTGCGGTCTTTATCAGTCTCTAAGGCTTCGGTAATGTGACGGATGGCACGAGTTTGATAATATCGTTCGGCAATGCTAGGGTTAATGGTGGCTGCTGCTAAAGATTTACGGGTAGTTCGGCGCTGTATAAGTAATTGTAATTCAGTTTTTTTATAAAATCCTTGCACCTGTCGCGGTGGGTAATTAGTATCATCCCACAGCCAATGCTCGTAACCGTTAGAGTAGAAAATAACTGGACGCTGATTAAATTGGTTTTCTAGGCAATCGGCATATAGCTTAGCCTGTTGTTGCCCGATGCGGGGGTCGTTTCGGGTGCGCTTAGCTTCTACGACTGCCAGAGGTTTACCATCATCGCCCCAGAGGACGTAATCAACAAAACCTTGACCTGATAAATTGGGCATCCCTGTAACCGGAAACTCCCGATCGCGTTGTCGATCTAAGTTCCATCCTGCTTCTTTTAACAAAAGGTCTATAAAAATATCGCGGGTTTTTGCTTCTGAATAATCATGGGTATCGGGTTGGGTGACACTGGCTTGTTTGACTGCTGCCAATTCTGCACGTAGTTGTTTCAGTTCTTCATCAATTGCGTTTTTGTCTGCTAGAAGTATTGAGAGCTTTTCATCGCGATCTCGTAGTTGAGTTCCTAGTTTCTGAAGTTGTTCAATGGTTTGCTTAGGAACTGGTGCAGTCTTGGGCAATGCGTCAGAGTTGAAGGTAAGCCCCGCATTTGGTTTGCTACTGCGTCCATAGGTGTGGGCTAACCAATATGTAACATGAAACAACTCTCGTACAGCATTTATAGCATCATTAACAGGGATAGGTCTGGCGCTGTGTACTGCCGGATTTCCTAGTTTGATAATGACTCTTGCTTTGTTAAATATTCCTTCACCTACTAAGGTTTTAAAAGTAGGTTCGTGAATTAAAGCGCTTAGATTATCTTGATAGGGCAGTTCTAGGGAATTATCGTACTTATATAACCAATTTACGGTTAACTCCAAAGTTCGACGCGCATAAAAGCAGGCAGTGCGAGGGTCGGGATGTACTGCATCAACTGCTTTGGTGGCGGATTCATAAATTGTAGGGAATTCAGCTTGGAGGAAAGCAAAGTTACTCATTGGACTACTCTATGCCTCCCATCTGTCTCTCAAGTGACTGTCGCACCAACCCTATCACATAAGGTAACTCATCAAGCGATGCCAGACCAACCTCTACATCACCATTACCCCAGCGCCCTACACTCGATACATCTTTGCAAACGCCTTTGGGATCATTGATTTCGGGAAATGGCATATTGAACGAGATGCGTAACCGCTTGGTTTGGGGTACTATATCCACAAAGTTGGATTCTGCTTTGTAGGCAACGTAAAGCTTGAGAAATTCCTCGGTCACGCAGTCATCAAGCGCCAGAACTTCTTTCCTGAAGACTTTAAACACCTCTGCCATTGTTCCCGAAACCAAATATGGGTGATCTACTATGGTATAGCCTAGTTGGGCGGGCTTGGATTTATAGCACTCAAGCACGCTGGTTTCTAACTTAGGGGCTGCCCAGACATCGAGTGCTATGGTAGAAAGTCGGTCTGCCCGTTGCCGGATGGCCTCTTCATCCCACTGTTCTACCATTCCAAGCCCCTGATTTAGCTTCAGTGGACTTTCTTTAAAGCCTCCTGGCATATCACGCTTTTGAGCAAATGTTTTGTCACTGTATTCCGAGTTGTATCCGGTAAGAGTCAGGTTGCCGATGGTGTGTAGGTAAGTCTGCTGAATTCGCTGCCACTCTACGCCCAGTGCTGTCTTCCAGGCTGAAGAAAGGTTTTCGTTCTGGGGCAGAATGTGCTCGATGGTGTACTCGTCCACCAACACTTGTTCCTTGCGCTTGTGATTTTCCAGACGACGCATCCAGTAACTGCGACTGCGGAATTTATAGAGGTCTTTGGTTTGCAGTTCGCGCTTAAACTCCTCATCGTTAGGAAAGCGCCGATATGATGGCAATAGAAGCAAGTAAGCTTGAATGCTTTCGATGTAGCGATCTTTCTTAACAGCTTTTGTGAGGGTAGCGAAAGTTTTGTTTTGCGAGTTAGTAGGGATGGCACAGATGGCACGACGGAATACATAGGATTCAACCAGCCGTACTGCTGTCAAAAAGTCCGCCTTGGGAAAATCACCCGAAGCGTAATCGTGATAAAGCTCCAAGAGGAAAGGGTAAGCTACATCCACCTTCAACTCTCGCAGGTCTTGGAAGGCTAATCTAAGGTCAGGGTCTGGTTCAGCGCCCAATGTCATGGCGCAGTAGTAACGGGCAAACGTGCGAAGATCCGCTACCATTGGCTCCACCCCAGCCTTAGCTACATCCGGCGATCGCGCGTGAGCTTTGAATGCTTCATAAACTTCTCCCTGATTAGGAATATTACCAGTTTTCACCGTTAAAAAATGGCGCATGAAGCTATCGAACTGTGTACCATAAGCCTCTTGTCCAAACTCTACTTCCATAGGTCGCCAATATTGCTCATAAAGCTTAGTCTGGAGCTGAGGTTCGAGTCCCATGAGGATGTAGTTACGGATTAGATCGGCTTGACTTAGCTCGCGACCAGTTGAGTTCATACTCTCGAAAATGAGTTGTGGATTGTCCTGATCTCGGCTAAGGGCAACATCTACAACTAACAGTTTTGCTAGTCCTTTGCATATAGTCGCTAGCTTATCCTTAGAATCTTTAATCAACGAGTCGAAAAGTTTTAAGTTTTCTGTCACGCGGATGGAATAGTCTTTGGGTTGCTCGGATTTATTGAGAATGGCTATAAGTGAATCCTTATCTGTTTGCGAAAGAATCAGTTTGAAGTGCTGTTCTCCATCTTCTTCAGGGTTAAGTAAATAATAGTTTCGTAATTTGCGCTGTGAAAAACCTTCTACTGGCTCAGTATCATCAAGGGCATTAGCCAGTGCTGTAATTAATAATGTAACTGTTGTTAGGCGTTGCTGTCCGTCAATTACCAGCAGTGGTGACTGGCTTGATACTTGGTAAAGTCCTTTTTCGATGTAGACAATAGAGCCAAAGAAGTGAGTAGTAATGTCATCGTTGGAGCCAGTACGCAGGATGTCATCCCACAATTGCCGACATTCCTTTTCTGTCCAAGAGTAGGTACGCTGGTAAATGGGGATAACGAACTGCGGGGACTTCTTGATAAAGGCAAGCAGTTTGGCTTCGGTGGCTTTCATGTTATAACTCTCCTCGGTAAATAATATCGGCGTTGATTTTGTCTGTTAGATAGGGTAAAACCAGCAACAAGAATAGACACCGCTACCATATCGCGCATTTCAATGTCCTTAATTACACCATTAGAATTGCCTCCATGCCTGATTCCTGGATAGTTAGAGGCAAACCAAACTCCAAGGAATTCTCTACGCATAACTATAACTCTCCTCGGAATGCACGATGTTGGAGGGAGGCGAAGAGGGCATCGAGTTCTGACAGTGAGGCGCGGTGTGCTGCTTTGAGTTTTTCTACGGCCTCGGCGCGGCGGGCAAATTCTTGTTGCAGAGAAATGGATGGACAAAAAATTATAAATTTTCTGATTTCTTCAAGATTAACCGTTTTCTGCGCGACTCCACGAGCAGATCGATCAGCCTGACGCTTTAAAGATGGTGAAGCAAGCATCGCACATAAAAATTGTGAATCTATGAGATTTGAATCAGGTTTAATGTGTGCAATGTGGCGCTGAAAAGCAAACTTACGCTGAGTCTTGACAATTACAGGAACACCGTATGATCCAACTGTGGAATAGAGAACATCGCCGACTTCAATTGGACATCTCCGTGTTAATTCTTCGTGAGTTTCACTAGAGATGAATTTTGCAGTATCAAAAGTTATTTCGCCAGAAATAATATTACTTACAAATAGAAATGGATAACCTGATGTACTCCATTTTGGCGGTTGATGAGTTCCATCGGTAATTCGTTTGCATACTTTAGCAAGAGGTAGAGTTTTTATATTCTTAGGATTTGTAACTGGATCACCAAACATTTCTATGAAGATGGCTTGGGTGAGGGTGTCGAGTTGTGCGATCGCCTCCCGACGTTTAGACCTGAGTTCTTCGGCGCGATCGAGTACCTCTGCAATCCGCTTCTGTTCTTCCAAGGGGGGAAGTAAGAGTCGCTGGCGGTAAGCATCTTCACGATTTAACCCTGGGACTGCCGCCGCCTTGTTAAGTTTTGTTAGACCGAGACCCGACAACTGGTAAGCAAGCCATTTGAGATCAGTTTCTGTAGCGCTTTTGTCAATGTAGTAAGTAGTATCAATTGGCCAGCAGGAAACATTGGAGAAATTAACCTCACCTAACGAACCTTTACGTCCTATCACGATGGTAGATCCATCTGTAATTGCTTCATGGTGCTGCCCAATAATCCCGTTTGAGCCAAACACTGGAATATTACCTCCAGTTCGTTTGAGTTCAGGTAAGCTTTTACCATACTTAAACTCGCAAATTTCACCTAGTGAAACCTCTGTCCATGATGTAGAGAGATTCTTCATCCCAACATCCCCTCTAGTTCCTTCATCCCCTGCTGAATCTCCACCTCTAACCTTGCCAAATTAGCAAGGATGTCTTTAGGTGCGCGATGTTCCACTTCTTCATGCACCACTTCCTTATAACGATTCAGGCTCAGGTCATACCCCTGAGAAGCAATATCAGCCTTCGGTACACAAAAACTCTGAGCAGTGCGCGGTCGCTCTCGTTCTGTAGTATTCCGCAGTTGCCAACGAGTCAACACATCCGGTAGATTATTTTTAGTATGTTCCTCTGCTGTTAGCGGGGCAGTCGGTACAGCACCTAATTTATCTTCAGAAAGCAAAGGCGCTCTTTTATCGTCCAAACTCCACCCGTCAGCATTCACATTGTAGAACCAAACAGAATCAGTTCCACCTGAGTTAGTTTTAGTAAATAGTAAAATCGCAGTAGAAACACCCGCATAAGGCTTAAATACACCACCAGGCAGAGAGATTACAGCATCAAGCTTCTGCTCTTCCACCAACAAGCGTCGCAATTCCTTATGTGCCTTAGAAGAACCAAAAAGCACCCCATCTGGCACAATAACTGCCGCCCGTCCCCCAGGCTTGAGCAATCTCAAAAACAGAGCCAAAAATAGTAATTCAGTTTTCTTGGTTTTGACGATCGCCTGCAAGTCTTTAGCCGTGTTCTCATAGTCCAATGAACCAGCAAAGGGTGGATTAGCGAGGACAAGGCTATAAGATTCTTCATCACCAGAATGTTCCTGTGCCAGCGAATCCTGATAGCGAACATCCGGGTTTTCTACGCCATGTAAAAGCATATTCATACTGCCAATCCGCAGCATGGTATTGTCAAAATCGAAGCCGTGAAACATCTGATGGTGAAAATGTTGCTTCATCTTGGTATCGCGCAGAATTTCCGGGTGATGCGATCGCAGATATTCATTAGCAGCCACCAGAAAACCGCAAGTCCCACTAGCTGGATCGCAAATCACATCGCCTGGGCTGGGTGCAGTCAGTTCCACCATCAACTGAATAACGTGGCGCGGTGTGCGAAACTGTCCGTTTTGTCCAGCGGAGGCAATCTTGCCCAACATATATTCGTAAAGGTCGCCTTTAGTGTCCCTGTCTTCCATCGGTACACCATCGAGCAAATCCACCACTTTAGAAAGCAGGGCCGGTGTCGGAATTGTGAAGCGGGCATCCTTCATGTGGTGTGCGTAAGTCGAACCATCGCCTCCCAAAGTCCGCAGGAAAGGGAAAACATGATCGTTGACGACCTCAAACATCTCCTTCGGTGCAAAATTCTTGAACCTCGACCAACGCAAATCCTCGTAGGAGCGTTTTTTGATATCTTCCCCCTCTGGGAAAATCCGGCGTTCCATTGGGCGCTTGAGCCGATTAGCTTTGTTTTCTTCCAGAGTCTGTAAATCGTCGAGACGACGCAGAAACAGCAAATAAGTAATTTGCTCGATGACTTCGAGGGGATTGGAGATACCACCAGACCAGAAGGCATCCCAGATTTTATCTATTTGACTTTTGATTTCCCCAGATATCATATTGCGCTTTCTTGTCCCATAGATAATTCTAAAAATTAGGGTGATTATCAGTTTAGCTTGGATATGGTTTTGCTGGAGATATGCACCCAAAATCTATCTGCTGCTTGTACTTCAGTTTGAAGGTTTGACCCTCTAGCTGCTGCTGAAGGTGATGGCGAGGGTGGCGGGCGAATTAGGTCGATGCGATGGCATCGTTGCATTTTCGGTTTTGCCCTCCTGGTGGAATGTCTGGGGTACTGCTGGCATTTGGTGGCGATCGCTCTTTCTTGACTCGCGGTATCAGCCTACTTCCTGGCCAATGATGTTGAAGACTAATGCAGTGATAGTGATATAATAGCCGATCGTTAAGCAAAATAGGCGATCGTACAATTCTTTACGGCGACTGATAAAATAAAGATTATTGCAGGACGGTCGATCGAATTAAATGATTGATACTTCTTGACCTTATTCATTTTACCAACAAAAAAACTTATGCCAGACCAAATAACTAGCACAAATAATCAGTATATTTATGAGCCAAATCAGCATATCCAACAATACTTAGACTATTACTGTGAATTACCTCAGTCCCCTAAATTCGCTATTTTGCTTAAAGGAAAATGGGGTTGTGGCAAAACATGGTTTATAAATCAGTATCGTGAAAAATTAAAAACAAAAGGTAAAAAATCTTTATATATTAGCCTATATGGCATCACTAATTATTCAGAAATAGAAGACAGTCTTTTCAAACAATTGAATCCTTTGAATCATTTACTTGCATCTAAAGAGATGGTGATAGTGGGTAAAATCTGTAAAGGTTTACTAAAAGGCGCATTAAAAATTGATTTAGACAATGATGGTCAAGAAGATGGAAGATGGAGTTTTTCTATTCCAGATATAGACATAGATAAAAAATTTAAGGATTCTCAATTTAGCCTTTTAATATTTGATGACTTAGAACGTTGTAGCATAAATATTGAAAATATATTGGGATATATCAATAATTTTGTAGATTCCCAAGACTTAAAAGTAGTCATAATTGCAAATGAAGATGAAATAAATAACGATCGAGACAAACAAGAAAAATACAACAAAACCAAGGAAAAACTAATTGGGAAAACTTTTGATGTTTTTCCTGATTTGTCAGGGGCATTAAATATAACCATCAATCAAATATCTAATTCGCAAGTCAAAGAAATTTTGACAAAAAACTTGGCTCTCCTTCAAGAGTTGTACCTGCAAGCAGAATGTAAAAATTTAAAAATTTTGAACCAAGTAATCTTAGATTTTCAACGAATCTTTGAAGGCTTACCAGAAAAAGCTCAGAATAAATCAAAATTAGTAGAAGAAGTCTTAGAACTATTAATAATTTTTTCTATTGAAATTGCTTGTGCAAGACTTCATCCCCAAGAAATCAGTCGAATAGATCAGGAGTTAGCTAAAGAAATGATGTCAGAGAGAAGAAGCAATAACCATAGTAATTTAACAGAAAAAAATAATGCTAATGCTGAACATAAAGATTCTATATTCAAAAAGTATCAAAACCTTTATAAATTCTCTTACTTTAATGTATTGCTACCTTTTTCTGGACTGTACCCTAGCTTATTATGGTGGGAAGCTTTTTTTGACAAAGGTCTGATCGATCGGCAATATTTTGAAGAATCACTGCCAAATTCCAAATTTTTCCAAGAGGAAAACGCACCCAATTGGATGAAATTGTTGCGTTATACTATGCTTACCGATCGAGAATTCGATAAAACACTTGATCTAGTTAAATCAGAGTATCTGAATAGGGCTTTTGAAGATATCGGAATAATCAAGCATATTACCGGATTATTCTTACTATTTTCTGATATTAAGGTATACGACAAGGACAAAAAATCTATTATTGATGAAGCTAAAGAATATATTGATCAACTAAAGAATTCTGGCAGGCTAGATACAGAGTATCGTTCTAATCCATTCGGAGATGTTTATATGAGTATTGAATTTAACAGTAAAGACGATCCAGGCTTTAAAGAATTTGATAATTATATTAAGCAATGTCAAGAAGAAGTAAGGATTCAAAATATGCCCAATGAAGCTAAAAAGATACTAGATATGATGCAAAATAACATCGCTATGTTTCAACATACAATATTTTTTAATGCTGGCAGCAATTTCGATAGTTTAGGGCAAAAATCTTATTATGATTATCCCATCTTGAAATATTTACCTCCCGAAGATTTTATAAAAACATTTTTGATATTGCCTTATCAGGATATGAGCTATATTTTTTACTGTCTAAGAAACAGATATAGCAGCCCAAATTTTGTGAAAATTTTAGTTGATGAGCTAAATTTTCTGAAGGAGCTTCAAAGTTTATTACTAGCAGAAATTTATAAAAAAAGAGGAAAAATTAGCGGATACTTATTAAGGTCTCTCAATGAAGAATACTTAGAAGGAATTATTAGTAATCTCGAACAAGTAGAACAACCTTTTTAAGGGTATTGACTCTGCGCCGTCTGTCACCCGCCCATCAAAAAAAAACCAGCATCGGTTATTTTCTCGCCAAATCGCCAAGGCGAACGGATTCAGCAACGATACCCGAACCAGACTGCAATCCATAACCTTCTACATATTCTCTAGCTAGTTTGTAAGCCCAATAGGGAAAATCTGGCTCTACGAAACACCGCAGTGCATACTCTAGCTTTAGTAAATCTCCGCTGCGGACAAAGCGCACCGTCGTCCACCTAAAATTGCGGTAGTCATCCCCTTGCAACCCATCAATGTCTCTCAATAAGTTTCTGAGAGATTGCCTGCTTTCGTAACTAGGACTTTCTAAGGAATGAAAATTTAATAACATCAGCGATGTATAATAAATAAATGAGTGAATATGAATAGGTTTATGTTGCGGTAGAGATGTCAAATATTATACCTACTTGGTTCTTCTTATGTCGCCCAGGATTTTTTGATTTAAATCATTTGTTACTAATTAATTTATGTGTTACTCAGACGAAATTACTGATTTAATGCGAAAACATCATCAGTCTTTATCTGAAAAAGAGCAAAGAAAATATGCAGCGATAG
>NZ_JAUBPE010000066.1:0-47396 GCF_036700565.1 Microcoleus pseudofavosus SVA1_A4 | reverse complement strand
TGCCCAACAATAGCTCAAAACCTCTGCCCTAGTATTTCTGAGTATTTATACTCATCGCAAAAGTGACACGCTCCCTACCCTTTCAGCGTATTGTAATTAACCCCTGAGCGCTCGGCCACGTCTTGCAGCGTCCAGCCTTTTTCTTCTGCCAACTCTCGAATCTTTAGCCTAACTCGCCCCATTTGTGCGCCCTCAATCTTCCAAAACCTCAACTAAATCTTCCATTGTCACATCGAAGGCGCGCGCTATTTTGTAGACAGCAGAGAGATCGACTGTATTCAAAGCATCGCGTCGAGCGTAGCTTTTTACTGTGTTGTAATTGACTCCGGATCGATCGGCAACTTCTCTATATGTCCAACCTTTTTGTTCAGCTAGTTCTCGAATCCGCAGTCTCACGTATCCCATGTTTTGACTTGACGTGGGTGCATATATACCCGATAATATCTGTGTACACTTAAAACGATCGCCCTCCTAGCCTCGAAAACTTAAGGGCGATCGCTTTTCTACCACACCCCGCAAACGCGGGGAAGGATTACCCTATGATACCAACATCGAAGCCAAAATTAAACACTCATCCCTGGTGTATTGTGCGGCAATTGCCAAATATGCAGCGATTGGTGGTTGCTCGGTTCCACCGCCGGGGCGATGCAGAGGGATATATGCAGATTTTACGGCGGTTGTTGCCGGCGGCTAAACACGCGATCGTTTTTGATACGACAGGGGCCGAGAAATTGCCAGAAGTTCGATCGGCTCAATTAGATTGAATGCTGTAATTTGTTGATGGGGGCGATCGTATTTGACAATAAGTGCGATCGTTCCTATGTTATAGTTCAAAAGCCAACCCATAACCATACCCCACGCTAAAACTATCACCATTAAATCGATATATTTTAGTTTATTTATGGCTGGCTTCTTGGATTATATCCTTTATTATATTTCACATTTAAATTAAAATTTAATGGTAAACTGCCCTTTTCAATGATATGTAGGTGATATAATTGTGGCGTTGATGGTTTGAAGCCGCATTGGTTAGCTGATGCTGGGAACAGGATAATAAAAAACTATGCTACTGGTCAAAACAAAACTTGGTCTCAGTCCTATTCACGGTATTGGTCTCTTTGCAGCTCAGTTTATTTCAAAAGGTACTGTTACCTGGGAATACTCTCCCTGCTTTAATAAGTGTTATGAAGAGGTTGATGTTAAACATATGTCTCCTTCAGCAAAAGAGCAGTTTCTAAAATAGTAAGGATTCAGGTCACTGAACTCC
Organism: Microcoleus pseudofavosus SVA1_A4; assembly: GCF_036700565.1. NCBI lineage: Bacteria > Bacillati > Cyanobacteriota > Cyanophyceae > Oscillatoriales > Microcoleaceae > Microcoleus > Microcoleus pseudofavosus. The sequence goes on along the minus strand of NZ_JAUBPE010000066.1, from coordinate 46,129 downwards.
TTGCTGGGCAAAGACTTTATATCTGGAGCTTGATGCTAAATAAATCTCTATTCTCAATAAATGACAAAAAATGACAGTTTTTCGTCCTTTATTGACAATAACCACGAAAGACAAAAACCCTTGTTTTGCCCTAAAACCCTTGCCAGACAAGCGTTGGAGCCGCAAGTTTTTAGACCTGAATCCTTACCTAAAATATGCCTATTTTGACAACCTCCTGTGTAAATATGTTCTTTGCTTTGACGACCAACGTTTCATAAATCATTGTTCTGATTCTCCTAATATTCTGTCTACTCTGCGACGAGACGTTGCAGCACGTGACATATACGAGGGAGAAGAAATTGTTTGCAACTATAACTGTTATGATGATACTCATTTTATACGTCTTGGTATTCAGGAGATCGCTGTGACACGCACCATTAATTAATACAATTAGCTAAAAAAAATCGGATAATTGTATTATTTGAGGTTAAGTTAAGCGATTGATAATGTCCCATGTACCTGCTATAATACCTTGAAAAAATACATTCATCTTGCATAAATAAAATGGCTTAAAAGTTAGCCATCGCGACAACAAGCAGTTTGAAATTCCTAATAATTTCAGTTAAACTAACAACTAGCCATTAGCAACTAACAACATAAGCTTTTTTTATGTTGACGGCGCACAATTTATTAACTATAATTACCAGGTCAGAAATAATAAAATTGTTACGCCTAACAGTTTTTCCCAAATAACCGTTAAACTATTCTAACCTGCGCGTCCCCAGCGTCGCAGGCTCAACCTATAGCTGTTAAGGATTCGTCCTAATTCACAGGAGCAAGATTTTAAAATATGCATCTGAGCGAACTGACTCACCCAAACCAATTACACGGCCTTTCGATTCATCAACTCGAACAAATTGCCCGACAAATTCGAGAAAAGCATTTAGAAACAGTAGCTGCCAGTGGCGGCCACCTCGGCCCAGGATTGGGTGTAGTCGAACTGACCTTAGCACTCTACCAGACACTCGACCTCGATCGCGACAAAGTTACCTGGGATGTCGGCCACCAAGCTTATCCTCACAAATTGATAACCGGCCGCTACAACCAATTTCACACCCTGCGCCAAAAAGACGGCGTTGCAGGCTATCTCAAGCGCTGCGAGAGCAAATTTGACCACTTCGGCGCCGGTCACGCTTCCACAAGCATTTCCGCAGCTTTAGGGATGGCGATGGCGCGCGACCTCAAAGGCGAAAACTTTAAAACTGTAGCAGTCATCGGCGACGGCGCATTGACTGGCGGCATGGCACTCGAAGCGATCAACCACGCAGGCCATATGCCGAAAACCAATTTGTTAGTTGTGCTCAACGACAACGAGATGTCAATCTCGCCCAACGTCGGCGCAATTACCCGCTATTTGAACAAGATGCGATTGTCGCCACCGGTGCAGTTTCTCAAAGATAACTTAGAGGAACAATTCAAACACATTCCCTTTGTCGGCGAAACTTTTACCCCAGAAATGGAACGCCTCAAAGAAGGGATGAAACGCTTGGCAGTCTCGAAAGTTGGAGCCGTAATTGAAGAATTAGGCTTTACTTACATGGGCCCGGTAGACGGACATAATTTGGAAGAGTTAATTGCCACTTTCAAACAAGCTCATACCATCCAAGGGCCGGTCTTAGTTCACGTTGTGACGGTGAAGGGCAAAGGATATGCGATCGCCGAAAAAGACCAAGTAGGATATCACGCCCAAAACCCGTTTAACTTAGCCACCGGCAAAGGCATTCCTTCCACCAAACCCAAGCCTCCAGCTTACTCGAAAGTCTTTGCCCACGCCCTGGTTAAGCTAGCACAAGATAATCCGAAAATTGTCGGTATTACCGCCGCAATGGCAACGGGAACTTGCCTAGACAAACTTCAAGAAAAACTGCCGAAACAGTACATTGATGTCGGCATTGCCGAACAGCACGCGGTAACATTATCCGCTGGTTTAGCCTGCGAAGAAATGCGCCCGGTAGTAGTAATTTACTCGACCTTTTTGCAGCGGGCGTACGACCAAATAGTTCACGATGTCTGCATCCAAAACTTGCCGGTTTTCTTCTGTTTGGATCGTGCGGGGATTGTCGGCGCAGACGGCCCCACCCACCAGGGAATGTACGACATTTCCTTCTTGCGGTGTCTGCCAAATATGACAATTATGGCGCCCAAAGACGAGGCAGAATTGCAGCGGATGGTAGTCACCGGAATCAACCACACCAGCGGCCCGATCGCCATGCGTTACCCGCGCGGCAACGGTTACGGCGTGCCTCTGATGGAAGAAGGTTGGGAAGAATTGCCGATCGGCAAAGCCGAAATCCTCCGCAACGGCGACGACTTGCTAATCTTAGGTTACGGTTCAATGGTTTATCCGGCGATGCAAACCGCCGAGATTTTGAGCGAACACGGCATAGAAGCAACCGTCATCAACGCGCGTTTTGTCAAGCCCTTAGATACCGAATTAATCTTGCCTTTGGCACAGCGAATCGGCAAAGTTATCACAATGGAAGAAGGCTGTTTGATGGGCGGCTTTGGTTCAGCAGTAGCCGAAGCTTTGCTGGACAATAATGTTGTCGTCCCCGTGATGCGGCTTGGCGTACCTGATACATTAGTAGATCACGCAACGCCAGAGCAATCCTTTGCCAGTTTAGGGTTAAATCCGTCGCAAATGTGCGATCGCATCTTAGCAACATTCAGCCGCAAACAGTCACCTGTTAGCGTCTAATTAGCTAGAATTGTAGGGTGGGCACTGCCCACCTTACTTAACTTTCACGGCACAAAAGGAGAATCAACAATGACTTATCTCAACCCAACTCGCACAGTACCCCGGAAAAGATTGCACCCAAAACGCACACGTTCTTCAGAAGAAATAGCCCAATGGTATGCTGAAAGAGAAGCATTTTATCAGCGCTGCAAACCTATTTTCGATCGCCTCAAACCAGAATTGATTAAAACTCACTACAACTGGTACATGGCAGTTGAACCCGACAGCGGGGAATATTTTATCGACAAGGATGATATGCTAGTTGCAAACATAGCCCATGAGAAATACCCGAAAGCTAAATTGCACGTCTTTCGGATCAATGAAACCGGAGTTTGTGGCACGATATGATTCAAGGAACATTTGGTGATGAGGATGAGCTATTTTTTGAAGTTGAATTAATTGCTGATAACGGCTTAGAATTACCTGTTGATGCTCTGCTAGATACAGGTTTTTCTGGCTGGTTAGCTATGAACGATCAAGATTTAGACGGACTTGATTGGACATATGTCAAACAAGAAAAAATGCGAACAGCTAAGGGAGAATTTAATTTCGATCTTTATGTCGGAAAAGTGCGTATTGATGACCAAGAGTTTGATATTCCAGTTCATGTAGGTGCAGGAGTACCGGAAATTTTAATCGGCCGCCAGTGGTTGAAAAATCGGCGGTTGGTAGTTGATATTTCAGCGGGTGTTTTGACATTGGAAGCGAGTTAAAAGCAATAGGAATCAGTTATAATATAAAGTCCTGCTACAAACCTAATTGCCAGAAATTTTCTGGGGTGACTTGAATGCGTGGTAGCGACAATAAAGAATCATCAAAACTGCTAAATTCTGACCCGTAAGATACACCAAAAGTATACCCACTCGCTCCAATTAAATGCGCTACAATTGGATCGACATCCCCGTAGGGATAGGCAAAATATCTAACAGATTTCCCCAATCCTCGTTCCAAAATCTCACAGGATTTCGCCCCCTCCCGCACAATTTCTGTCGGCGACAATGCAGTCAGAGGTTGATGAGTCGCAGACATAGAACCGAATTCAATCCCTGCATCCCGCAGTTGCCGAATTTCCTGCCATCTCATTAACTGCACTTCTTCAAATTCGGCTTTTTCCCAACTATTTGTCTTTCCTATTGACTCCGCTACTAGAAAAACAGTTGCTGCAAAATCAAAGCGTTTTAGCAGAGGCCAAACATATTGGAAAAAGTCGAGATAGCCGCCGTCAAAAGTCATCAATACAGCCTTACCGGGTAAAGGAGTTCGATCCCGTTTCGCACTTCGCCAATCTTCCCAACTCGCACTGTAATAACCATGCTCTTTAAGATTTTGTAAGTGCTGTTCAAAAACCTGCGGAGTAATTGCCTCTAAACCGTCAGGATAAATGCGGCGGTAGGCGAGAATCGGCAGCCTTTCTGTAACGCTATGATTGTCCAAAACTTGAGGTTTCACCGAGTGAGAAACTTCTCTATACGGCGCTTTTCGCCAAATGATTTCCGGTGCGTAAAATACTTGCTTTGGCAGCTCGTTTTCTCTGGGAATTTGCATTGTCGGTTCCCCCGCGATTGCCGCCGCTGACGCGATTTCCCGCAGCGCAGCCGCCGGGAGTGCGGCCCGGCGGCTGGCACTCGTCCCGATCGCACCTTCGCGCCTGCCAAATATCACCGCATCTTGCGGGTAAATGCCCCCAGAACCCGGTGCATTCAACCAGTCGGGCAAATTAGACCTTTGTTGAGCACAAGAGGCTAGGCGCGATCGCAGCGACATCTCGCCGTTGAGCGGTTTGCCCACCAAAGCTTCTCGCACGCTGGCGACGCACAACTCAAAACCGCTATTTCGAGTAATTGTCGATCGCAATTTTTGAGCAGAAACAAAATTATTTTCCACCGCAACAGTGACAATATCGACAGCAACGCCGCCTACTTTCACCAGCACGTCAATTTCCGAAAGCTCAACTTTTATATTAGCAAATTCCTCGCTAACTTCTAAGGCAATCAATTTTTTTTCGAGCGTAATTGTTGGGACTTTCTCTGCTATTTCTGGCTTGTAGAAATCCTCCAAATGCCAATGAGGACGACGCCATAATTCTTGCAAAAATAGCGTCCAGTCATTTTTCTTGTGCAATGGTTCCAGCAAAGTTTCCCACAATTTATTGCCTCTTTCGCAGCGATTGCGTTGAAAGAAGCGATCGAGAATTTGCCAAGCAAACTGGGCTGCAACCGCATCAGCCAACACCGAACCCGCAACCATGCACTCGCAGACTGGCAATTCAATAATACCGAGTTGAATTCCTTCTAATTTGATGGTACAGCAGAGGGTCTCGCATATTTGCAAAACGTAAATATCAGAAATTGGTTCGCTCACTTCCACCGCAACTTTCCAGGCCATTTCACGCTTGACTCGCTTAATCTTATCCAAAATATATCTAATTTCATTTCTATTAAAAATTTTATGATATTTGTGAACGTTACTCGTTTTGATATCTCTCTCAATTCCTTTATGCCAAGGTAGATTTAAACTAAGATTCGCGGCTTTTTCTTGATAATCAACGAGCATTTTGCCGTCATATTCAATGCCTATAAATTTACAAATTTCTCCTAATGTTTTTGTTTTGTCGTCTAAAAGTTCCTCATACTTAACTAATATATGATTTGATTTATTAACATATTTGTGGCTAGTTAACATCGCGTGTTCCCAGCGACCGATACAGTGGTTTAAATCCCAACCAGCGCCCCACAACTCGTTAAAACTCCTAGTAGCGTCATACATAGAAGCTATTGTATCCATACCGTTTCGCAAAATATGTATGAACTTTGCATCGGGCAAAAAGTGCTCTATGTCATCAATAAAATACATATGTTCCGGCGTTTTTTCCAACCAAATGCTTTTTTTTTGTTCCGCAGCCAAACCATCCAAAACTCGGACAAACCAACTAGCTTTAGTTTCGACAGTTTGACTGTCATCAAAATCTTTCAAAAGTTCAGGACGCTTAATCTCATCCTTAAAAAAAGCTTCCATCCTACTTGGCAACTTTCCCGCAAACTGATCGTACAGCAAATAGTGAAAAAACTTAGATTCAGGAAAAGAAATAACTTCGGGATGAGCGGCTAATAAACTTTGAAGAATTGTTGTGCCACTGCGAGGGGCTCCCACTAAAAATATCCGTTTCATTTTTATAATTTATAAATTGCTTGTGAATGAGATTTTTTTTAATGAACCGCTGAGAACGCAGAGGACACAGAGGGAGAGAAGAAAGAGGTATGATTCATCTTCCTCTCTGCGCTCTCTGCGGTTACAAACTCTTTTCCTATTTATACTTTATAAATTGCTTGTGAATGAGATTTTTTTTAAAATGAACCGCTGAGAACGCAGATGACACAGAGGGAGAGAAGAAAGAGGAAGAGAAAAAAAGAGGTATGATTCATCTTCCTCTCTGCGCTCTCTGCGCTCTCTGCGGTTAAAAAATCTTTTCCTAACTCCAACTAAAATCCTCCTTCAACAAATCAGAAAGTTCCCGATTATAAGGTTCAAAATACTTGCTCAACTCTTGTTCGATCGCCTCCGGCATTTTACTATAATCCTCAACAGTATTAACCTCGTATTCTTTAACTGCGCTAGCACTAATATCCAAGAAATCCAATACCTCAGAAAATACTTTCCCCGGATTTGCCTGAAAATCCTCGCTCTTCAAAATCAGCAACTGTTCCCTTGGGAAATAATCGAGCCAATTCTTGATTTGTTCTACATAAATTCCCCGCGACAAATAGGAATAATGCTGGTGATTGAAACTGTAATAACCATCATCAGAGCGAATTTTCTCTATTTCACCTTTTAGCCGATCGGGTTCTGAAGCGATCGCCTTTTCAAAATCTAGCTTTTCGCAGCCGATCGCCACTTCTAAATTATAGTGCAACCAAGCCCGTTTCACCGGGTTTCGCAGCATTACAATCAGCTTAACATCCGGGAAACACTTGTAAACTCGCTCCGCCACCAAAGGATGATAAACATAGTAAGCAGTCATCTCCCCCAGCAAAACCTTGTCACCCGCAACACTCCGCGTTAACTGCTTGCTGTACCACTCAATTCCCCGGTCAAAATTCAATTCAAAAAAGTGGATATCTCTCAGTCCTTCTTTAATAATTTGTAGGTGATTTTCCAGATAACCATACAAAGCTTCCGCGCTGCACTTTTGAGCACCAAGAATTAAAAAATCTGGCTTTTGTTTGTTTTTTAACTGAGTTGAAATCTTGGCATAGCTGGGATTGTTTTTATTCAAAGCGTGAGTGATTTTAGGTTTTTCTGGTAAATCTAGTACCTCCATTTTGCCCTGAAACTCCCAGCGGTATGGCGGACAAAGAATCGTTTTTTGATGTACGGTCGATCGCACGTACAGCGGATAAACGTGCCAGTGATAGTCGTAGGCGTAAGCCCAACTCTTTTCGTAAACCCCAGCATTCACATAATACTGACCGTTACCCAAATCTAATCTATCCAAATGCAGCCTAATCTTGCCCTCACCTTTAGCTAAGGGAACCAATCGACCCATTTGATTCGTATTAGTATCGAAACAACTTTGCCCATCTTCCCGGCTAATTGTCACCCCAAAAATAGCAGCAGGAATAGACTTGGGTACAGAATAATGAATCTCAATAGTAACAGAATCGCCGCTGTCTATTTCCTCATCCGGCAACACTTTAACATCCGTAATTTCTACTTCCAAAGAACCGAATCGATTGTCATTGATTCGCAGTTGCGAACCCGTACTTGTAACTTCAGGAGGACGCATGGGAGTGCGTTTTTCGGTTTCCGATCGCATTTCCGACAAATACTGACCTGCCACCACTTCCGGTTCCCCGTAAGCGACGATTTCACCGGATTTTAGCCACAAAGCCCGATCGCACATTTTCTGAATTTGCGCCGCGTTGTGAGAAATCAAAACAATCGCACATCCTTGAGTCTTAAATTCAGTTATCTTATTCAAACATTTAGCTTGAAAAGCCACATCACCAACCGACAAATGTTCATCAACTAACAGCACTTCTGGATCGGTGTGCACCGCCACCGAAAAACCCAGCCGCATTTGCATCCCCGTACTGTAAGTCCGCATCGGGCTGTCAATAAACTGTTGCAATTCTGCAAATTCAACAATATCATCAAACCTGCGCGCCGCTTCCCGGCGAGTCAAACCGGCCACCACCGCCCCCACAAACACATTTTCTCGCCCTGTTAAATCTGAGTGAAAACCCGCACCCAAATCCAACAAACCGCCAATTTTGCCGTTAACTTTAACAGTTCCTTCCTCAGCGTGACCGATACCGCCAATAAGTTGCAGTAGCGTCGATTTACCCGCCCCGTTCTTGCCGAGAATTCCCAGCATTTCCCCAGGGGAAACACTAAAACTCACGTCTCGCAGCGCCCAAAAATGAGCTTGCGGTTTCATCCGCCGCCACCCCCACAAAGCCGCCTCCATAATCGTAAAAGGTCGATCGGCACTGTAGCGGTTGAAACGTTTCCCCAAACCCTTGACAACAATAGCCTGACGCATTTACAATTCCTCCACAAAAGTATTGCTTTGCCGTCTAAAAATTGCCAGTCCGATCGGCAAAATAACAGCCACAACCAAGCTCACAATTAACAGCGCCTGCCAATCCGGCTGCGTACCTTTGAGCAGTATGGCGCGGTAAGCTTCGATCAGTGGCACCATCGGATTTAACTGATATAAAGGCTGAAATTCTTTCGGGACGCTGTTGAGGTCGTAGAAAATCGGAGTTAGGTAAAATAGCATCTGCAAAAGGACGCCCAAAGTGTGCTGAGTATCGCGAAAAGTGACATTCAAAGCGGCGAGGGGATAAGCCAAACCGACTGTCAAAACAAACTGAATAACCATCAGCAGCGGTAATACAAACAGCACTGAACTCGGCTGAATGCCATCAACTGCCAGAAAGATAATTAACACCGGCAAAGCTAACAGAAAGTGAATTAGCCCCGTCATCGTCGTGACTACCGGCAAAATTGCCGTGGGGAAATTCGGCTGTCTGATTAGCGCTTTATTGCTGGTAATTAATCCCGTTGCTTGAAATAATGCGGTTTGAGACCAAGTCCAGATTAACAAACCGCTGAAAGCAAAGGAAGAAAATTGCGGAATGTTAATCGGTATAACAGAGCGAAACACAAAGGAAAATACAGCTAACTGCAACAGCGGATTGATTAAAGTCCAAGCAATCCCCAAAGCCGATCGCTTGTAAAGTAATTTCATATCGCGATCGACCAACACCCGCAGCAAATCGAAGAAATGAGCGATTTTGCGCCTGTAAACCAGCCTTCGAGAACTTCTCACCGCACACCCCCGGCGACTTGCGGCGCTTGGGGCTGCGGCTGCTCTTCCGGCTCGATCTCAGCTAACTGCTGCGCCTGCAACTGCGCTTTTCTGTAAGCAAAAGGACTGTCTAGAGCTCCCAGCAGCTCGCTGACTACCAACTTGCGCGGGAGCAAACCCGGAGCCTTCAAGCGGCGCACCAGCCACCAACCGAACCAATTAAACATAGCAAATTTCAAAATTTCCAGGCGCGGCACAGTACGGTTGCGATCGCACGTCAGCAAATAAGCCCCAAAACCGCGCCCGTTATCCTGCAACTGCTTGCTCAAAGCCTTGTCGCTGCGCCGGTGCAAGTGCCACACCAAAGCGCTCGGCTCGTAAAAAGTGGCGTATCCCTTCGCCAAAATCCGATGAAACATCTCAATATCTCCACCACCGCGAGTCGCAGTGCCCACATCGAGAGCAACGTCAAAATTACCAACTTCCGCGAAAACTTGCCGCCGGAAAGCCATATTCGCACCCACGCCGTATTTGCTCGCCCACAGCAACTCCTGCACAGAAAGCTCGCTACCGTTGAATTTGCGGCTGTCGAGGTATTGCAGCATTCCGCCGTAGATCAGTTCAAATTGCTGTTGCGCCACGGTTTCCAGTTCGGCGGCCGCCACTAAACCGCTCACGGCCATAATTTCTGGGTCCGCAAAAGCCGAAGCTATCCCCCGCAGCCAACCGCGATCGGGCCGCACGTCGTCGTCAGTAAAAGCAATAATCTCGTGCCGCGCTTCAGCGATCCCGCGATTGCGCGCCCAGTCTAATCCTGGCCGTTCTTCTTTGACGTAGCGTACTGGTAGTCGCGCGACCAATTCAGCGGTGCTGGTGTTTGCAGGAGCGTTGTCTATAACGATAATTTCGCGGTGGGGATAGTCGAGTGCGAGCAGAGCTTCCAGAGCGCCTTTGAGCAAATCTGTGCGATCGCGCGTGCAGATGACAACACTAATCGGCGGCAGGTGGCGATCCGCCACTGCTTCAGAAACAGCGCCGAACTGCTCTTCTAAAGTCGATCGCACCAACTCTTTGCCTAACTGATCCACAATTGTTTGTCGCACTCGATCGGCGGAAATTGTTTGTTCCCAGGGATTGTTACTAACATAAGCCCAGCCGCGAGGCCGTCCCCGGTAGCGAACTAAAATGCGAACTCCTTCGTATTGTTCGAGTTGCCGAATCGGATTAATCTCTTCGGTAAACTCAATTTCCATCACTTTTATTGCCATTTCTTGCTCCTAAAAATTTTGCAGCGGGAACTCGATAAAAAGTTTTGACTTTTGACTTTTAAGTTGGGGGTTGCAATTTCTCAATTTCCCAACTTTTGAGGTTTGACTTTTTGGTTTAAATTCCCCTACTTAAGTATATGGGTACGAAAAAATAATATCTTCTAGGGGCAGGTTTAGCTAAGGATTGCCAGATAGTTAGCGAGAAGATGAATGCACTCACCCGCCCGACCCCTGTAATGTTTATTTGCACCTACCTACTCAGTCATTAATTGCTAACTCGTAACTTTCAAAAGCAACTATTGGCTTTTCCTCGATCGTTTCAGCAGTGCGGGGCCGAGGCATACCGTTAACCCCGATCGCCCGAGCCAGGGGTTCGGCAAAGTGAAGCGCCAGAATCGAGCGCAAGTGAGCGCCCCGCAGCGGTTCCATCCCCGCTTGCGGAAAAATGTGGCCGACTCTCAGTTGGTCGTAATACAGGTAAACCCCAGCCGGTCGTTCCGCGTCCAGCAGGTTTTCTGCCTCGAACCAACCTTGCTGCAAATCGATGTTAATTTCATGTCCGCCCAAATCAGCACGGGCCGGGCCTCCTTGCATAAAACTAGAAATTGCCGATCGACTTTTGATCTCATCAATCACACCCCGCAAATACCAATAACCGCGCAATTTTGCCCGCAACCACCGCCAAGTTTCCCGCATCCCCAAGCTTTCGAGCAAATCTAGGGATTTCCTGACTCCCACAGCCAGCCAATCCACAACCGCCGGCCAGAAAAACGCGACCGCCACCAAAATCTTGTCTATCCAAGAATAAGGAGTTTCGTAGTCTTTTATGTGCAGCGTCGGTCTGAGTTCCGGGTGTCGCTGACCGATCAAAACATCCGAGCGCCCTTCCTGACGAGAGCGGCGGAAAGAGCGATCGAGATTGTTGGTTTCGTGTTCGTAATGATAGCCCACTGCTTCAGGAGCCAGAACAAAAGATACATCAGCTTTCAGCAAGCGCAGCCCAAACTCGTAATCTTCCCCGCCGCAGTTGGCGAAAGCCGAATCGAAGCCATCGAGACGAGCAAACAGTTCTGCATCCAGAGAAAGGTTGCCGCTGAGCAAATCTTGGTAGTGGAACCGGTGATCCGAGCGGCTCATCTGGTAAAATTTTTCCTCCCACCAAGCCCGCACTTCTACATCAAAAAATCTGGTTCCTCCCTGCAACTTTGGCGGGTAAGGGCCCATGACAGCGCAGCCCGGACGTTCTTGGTGAGCGCGCACGTGGCTTTCCACCAGCAGCGGCATTGCTTCAATGTCATCATCTAGAAATAACAGCAATTCTCCGGTAGCAGCGGCTGCTCCGGTGTTGCGGGCGATGGAAGCACTGCGGCAATTTACCTCGATCGCCTGCAGTTTAAACGGAGCTTTGTATTCTTGTAACATTGCCAAAGTATCGTCAATGCAGCTATCTGCGACTACCGTAACTTCCATCAGGTCGATCGGATAAGTCTGCGAGTGCAAAGCTTCCATTGCCCGCCGCAGCGAAGAACTTCGGTTGTGGCTGGGAATAATAACGCTGACAGTTGGATTTTCTTTGTTCATATTGGTTATTCGTAATTGGTTATTCGTAATTGGTTATTGGTTATTGGTTATTGGTTATTGGTTATTGGTTATTGGTTATTGGTTATTCATAATTATCAACAACTAATAACAAACATAGAACAACCAACAACTAATTAACGATCCATGCCCCATGCCCCATGCCCCATGCCCCATGCCCAATAACTAACTAATGACTTCTTCCTTAATTTCTTGCAACCGCTTCCTTGACGCAAAATAAGCCATCGGGCCGCTAATGCAGCCCCGCAATTGAGCCAACAGCAAATCTATCGGAACCGCATCCGGTTGCTTTCGCATTGAAGCAATTAATTCTGGAATTTGCTTGTAACGCAGCCATGCCAAAGCTAACAGAGGCACGCTAAATTCTCTGTTGACCACAAATATCCGCGTCCAGAAAGCATAGACTCCGATTCCGTAGCATTGCAGCAACTTGCGTAATTCTTCCCAGCTACGGCGGTGGCGGTGCCAGCTCACAGCTCTGGGTTCGTAGACAATGCGGTAGCCCGCGCGCAAAATGCGCGCAAACATTTCGCTGTCTGAACCGCACTTAGCCGGTGTGCCCACGCCCAAAGCTTGGTCAAAGAGCCCTATGCAGTCGATCGCACTTTTCCGCAAAGCCATACTCCCCGAAACCCCCACAGGAGCCACCATCAGCGGATTGCAGTGCGCCCCGTCAAAAACTCGGCGCTCGAAGCCCTGCCCGTAGGCGCTGTAGCGCTCAAACCATTCTTGCGCTTCCGTTTCCAGTTCTAGGGGCATTAGTAGCCCCGTGACACACGTCACTCGCGGATCTCTAAAATTTCGCAAAAGCGATCGCAGCCAGTTCGGATCGGGTACTGCATCGTCATCTGTAAACGCTACGAATTCGTGTTTAGCTTCGCGTAAAGCTCGGTTGCGGGCGGAGCTCTCCCCCGCTACGTCTTCGCGCACATAGCGGATTTTTGGGTAATTTTTGATTAATTCACTGCTGGCGTCAGTAGCCGGACAATTGTCAATTACCAGGTATTCCTGACCGTCATCTGGCAGCAGCATCAGCGCGTCGAGACAGCGCCGCAAATCTTCCGGTCGATCGCGCGTGCAAACCGCTACTGTGGCGATCGGCATTGCCTGCACGGGCCCGCGTTCGTCCCATGCTAGGGCTTCGTAGAGCCAATTTTTCCAAAGGTTCTCGCCCGTAGCGTTCATCAGTATTTCCCGTAATTCGTCACCGTCAATGCGACCTCCGCCTACGGTAACAGTCGCTTGACCGATCGGCTTTCCGTGCAGTCGAATTAAAACCAGGGCTTTGCTGTAACGTTCCTCAACCGCAATTTCTGGCGGAAGTTTGGAGATTTCCAGGTCAAGAATAGCTGTTGCCATGAGTTATGAGATTGTAGATTTTAGATTTTAGATTTTAGGTTGCGAAAAACTCATACATACTCAGTATTTTACCGGATGTATTTTAGCCTTCATTGTTGTAGGGATAGCAACTTATCAATACCATACTTGCTGCTCGCCGATCGCGAATCAAACATAAAGCCTCATTTTTGTGATTGCTGTTATTTATTTTTACTTTCGATTACCCGCTAATGTCAAGTTTTTTTCAGAGATAATTTTTACCGCCGAAGATAACTTTTTGCTTAATTTCTTGCAACCACTTCCTTGACGCAAAATAAGCCATCGGCCCCCTAATGCAGCCCCGCAATTGAGCCAACAGCAAATCACTAGGGATAGAATCCGGTTGCTTTCGCACTGAAGCAATTAATTCAGGAATTTGCTTGCAACGCAGCCATTCCCAAGCTAACAGAGGCACGCTAAATTCTCTGTTGACCACAAACATCCGCGTCCAGAAAGCATAAACTCCGATTCCGTAGCCTTGGAGCGTTTTTTGCAATTCTTCCCTGGTGCGGCGGTGGCGGTGCCAACTCAAAGCTCTCGGCTCGTAGACGATGCAGTAGCCCGCGCGCAAAATGCGGGCAAACAGTTCGCAGTCTTCCCCTCCGACAGTGGGCGTTCCCGCCCCCAAAGCTTCGTCAAAAGAGCCGATAAAGTCGATCGAACTTTTCCGCAAAGCCATACTCGCCGACACCCCCACCGGAGAGACTATCAGCGGGTTGCACTGCGCCCCGTCAAAAACTCGGCGATAGAAGCCCCGCCCGTGGGGGCTGTAGCGCTCGAACCATTCTTGCGCTTCGGTTTCGAGTTCCAAGGGCATGATTAGCCCCGTGACGCACATAACTCGCGGATCGCTGAAATTTTGCAACAGCGATCGCAGCCAATTCGGATCGGGGGCCGCATCATCATCTGTAAACGCTACGAATTCGTGTTTAGCTTCGCGTAAAGCTCGGTTGCGGGCGGCGCTGGAGCCCGGTACGTCTTCGCGCACGTAGCGGACTTTTGGGTAATTTTTGATTAATTCACTGCTGGCGTCGGTAGCCGGACAATTGTCAATTACTAAGTATTCCTGACCGTCGTCGGGCAGCCGCATAAACGCTTCAAGAGTGCGCCGCAAATCTTCCGGGCGATCGCGCGTGCAAACCGCTACAGTGGCGATCGGCCTTGCCTGCACGGGCCCCCGCTCATCCCATGCGAGGGCATCGTAGAGCCAAATTTTCCACAAGTTGTCACCAGCAGCATTCCTCAGTGTTTCCCGCAATTCGTCACCGACAATGCGACCTCCGACTACGGGCAAAAGAGCTTGACCGATCGGTTTTCCCTGAAGTCTAATTAAAATCAAGGCTTTGCTGTAACGATCCTCAACCGTAATTTCTGGCGGGAGTGTGTAGAGGTCTAGGTCGAGAATAGCTGTTGCCATTAGTTATGCCATCTTATATTTTAGATTTTAGATTTTAGGTTGCGAAAAACTCATAGATACTCAGTATTTTACCGGATGTATTTTAGCCGCAATTATTTTAGGGATAGCAACTGATCAATGCCATACTTGCCGCTCGCCGAGCGCGAATCAAACATAAAGCCTCATTTTTGTTATTGCTGTTATTTATTTTTACTTTCGATTACCCGCTGATGTCAAGTTTTTTTCCTACAGAATTTTTACCGCCGAAAACCATCGCCCGGATCTGCTTGTGTCAATTGCAGGTGTTATTGGCGGCTGGCCCGCCACCAAGTCTCGCAATTCATGCCAAATCTAAAGACCCGATTTTTTGAGAAAACCGGGTTTGTGCGATCGATCGTTTCAGCATTAATAGGACTCGCGGTCAACTGGCACACTCGAATCGACTTGTAGGTGATCTACTACTTTGATTATGAACAGATTATCAAGGGTGTAGGATAGTATATCGCCTTACTAATTGTGACACTTGCCCTTAGTCCTGATTAACAAAACTTGAACAAATTTTAAGCCCAAACAGAGCATCGAACCTGCTAAGCAGGTCGGTGGGAAAATTATTAATTATGTAATACAACATTAAGTGGGGTGATTCAAGTTAAATTTAATACGTTGTGTACGGTAGTTTCCTTTTTTTCTCTAACCTCTACCCAATGAATTACGGCATAAGCAAGCTCTAATTCATCATCAAATATTTGCCCTGGAATTCATCTTTTTTGACCTGCGCTAACTCCAATTCAATTCGATTCATTTTCCAACAAGATTTGGGCAAAAAGAAGATGTATAGCAATCCTAAATCATTTGTGAATTTCTTACTCCCTCCCCTTAGCAAGGGGAGGGTTGGGGTGGGGTAAAAAATTTACGACTCCTGCAAGGATTGCTATATAAACCCTGGCTTTCCCACTTCGACCATAACTGTTGGACTTCATGACATCGGTGTATGAGACCATTGTCCTGTACTATTACATACTTGGGTTTTTTCTCACCGAATTACTTATAGGACTCGCGGCCAACTGGCACACTCGAATCGACTTTTAGGATGCTCTACTACTTTGATTGCGAACGGATTATCAAGAGTTTTGGATAGTAGAGAACCTTACTAATTGTGACACGCTTGCCTTAGTCCTTACTTAGCTGGTTGTAACTCACATCTTGCACCATTCTCAAGAACAGGCTTTCCGGCCTGTTCCACAAAGAGTGAATTTTCTTGCGGAACAGGCCGGAAAGCCTGTTCCTAAACAAGTAATTGAGAATGGTGCAACATCTCAGTTGTAACCCATTTCATAAGTTACATTGCTCACCTTCATCCGCGCACCCCTACCCTTGAGGGCCGAGATCCGAAAACGCTTGTCAGTATTGCTGTAAGCGCCGGAACCGCTAGCAGAAGCTTTGATTTTTGTGCCGCAATTAGCAGCTACATCGGTAATCAATTTTGCCTGATTGCTCGCATCGCTGGTAGCATCGCCACGGGGTACAAAGCAAACATCCGATTGAAACCGACATTTTTGCTGCCAACTTGGCTGCGAGTGCTGCGGGGATAGGGAACAATATTCTCGCCAAAACTTGAATTGTAATCGTTGCTATCGAGATAAAAGTCAATTTCAGCGTCGTATGCTTGCTCGTTGTATAGGCGAACGTGCTCGGAAATCTCCGCTTGATATTGAGGCGCTCGACCTCACAAATGTTTGAAGTTGAGTTCGACAAATCGGTAAGGAGAAGCTGTTTCAAAAAAACGGGTGCCGTACATCTCAGATTTGGCGATCGCCCGCACGAAGTCGCCCACCGAAATGCTACGATCGCACAACAGAGATTCTGCACTCGTCAAACGCTCGCTCTCCATCACCTGAGCGTTGCCCAAAACCTGCCCCTAGGCGGCCCGCATCGCGATTTGGATCTCTTCCAAACCGCTCGTCGGCCACAGTTCAACTGGCGAGTCCGAAAAAGCATCAATTCCGAATTTTACTGCTGGTGCTCTACTGACCATTTTTACTTTTTCCCCATCCTTATTCGGCTCTCTGGAACTTACGGTGATATTTTTACCTAATTAGAGAAGCAAGCTAATACGCGCTCTCGAAAGTTATCTTGCGTTATAAAAGCCACATCCTTGTCGCATAATCAACTTAATTCGATTGTTAATTACTGACATCACTCCACTTGTTATGCAATGCCAGAAAGTAGTTACCAATTTCCTCAAAATGATTGATAATTGTCAAGGCAGCTTCTTCAAAAAATATCGGGTCATAATTCAGCCGCTGCTTGAGCTTTTTGTGCGCCATCTTGACGATCGTATTAGTTTGATATATTTCCCGAAACTCTTCCTTCCTCTCCTACGCAATTCTCAAGCATTCTGATTTTTTCAAGGTCGCTGCCCACCTTTGAATTTGCCCGGAATTAAGGTTGCTCCCATTACTCAACAATAAATATTTGCTACCTCTAAGCTGTTCAGCATTTAAATTGTATGTCAAAAAACAATCAAACTATTGTGGGGTGTCCCGCCCGCCTCGACTATGCAATTTAAATGCGCGACAGCTTATCTGTAATTCCTACTGCTCGACGCAACTTATTCAAGCCTTTATTAACGGCTTTCATCACGTGGAAACCGTCAATAACAAGTTTCGCGGGAATAGCGGTAATAAGGCACTCTATCTTCAAATAAGGTGACGCCCAATTGAGATGCAGATCCAAAAGCCATTTAAACTCTCTCCTGGATAGCCGCAAGTTTTGCTTAAAAAATGTATCAAACTTTTACAAATAAACAGAGCGAACTCATAAAGTCGCTATTTGCCCTGACAGCAGCAGTTAGCTAGCACGAGTCGGGTTCTCTCAGTTTTGATTGGACTATACACGGCCCACAAAACCAGATAGATGAAGATTTGTAAAGTTTTGTCAACATCTTTGGGCTGCTGAATTAAAATCTTCTCATAAAAAAGACTAGCTTTTAGCGGGCGCAAATTGTGAAAAAAGGTTGAAAACTCAGAGTATAATATCGAGTTCGCTGCTCTTACAAGGTGCAATAAAATGTAACTTTTGAGGCAAGAACCAGTAGCATTAACTTTGTCGAAGGCCGAATGCCCAAAAGCCTTTGATAAACCGGGTTTTTTTTACCGGGAGCGAGGGCGGCAACAAAGTCTTTTCGTCCATCTTTCCCCGGTTTCTGCGTCCGGGACTGAACTCAATCGACTGAATGCAGTCGCGACCGATGTTTAAATCTGGCGATACTGCAAGTTTCGCGCAAAGCAGGGAGCTAACCGCAGTGATGGATCTCGATTGTTTACCTTACGGCGCAGGCCACGCACAGGAAGGGGTCTGTCTGCTAGTCCGAATGGGGCCGCACCGCATTTTACTCGACTGCGGTGTAGAGGATATCGCCCCCCTGTCAGCGACACTAAATCGATCGCTGCCAGCCGATTTCGTGGTGTGCAGCCACGCCCACTCCGACCACGCCAGAGGTTTGCTAGCACTCCATCAATCTTTCCCCCACTTGCCAATTTACGCCAGCGAAGTGACAGCGCGACTGCTACCGCTCAACTGGCCGTCTCTGGCTACTGAGCCGGAGTCCCGGTTCTGTCAGGCACTTCCCTGGCAGTCGCCGATCGAACTGCGCCGGGGACTGAGCGTGCAGTTGTTCCCGTCGGGCCATTTGCCCGGAGCGGCGACTGTGCTGCTGACTTATGCCGCCCCCCACCGCACCTACACCCTGGTTTATACCGGCGACTTTTTTCTGTCCAATTCTCGTTTGGTGGAAGGTTTGCCGCTGGGAGAACTCCGGGGTATGAAGCCGGATGTCTTAATTGTCGAAGGCAGTTACGGCACGGCGCGCCACCCTCACCGCCGACAACTGGAAAATCAGTTAGCCGATCGCATCCACCGCGCCATCGCCGACGGGTACTCGGTACTGCTGCCGGCGCCTGCCCTCGGTTTGGGTCAAGAACTGCTGATGCTACTCCGCAGCCACCACTACTTTACCGGCCGCGACTTGGATATTTGGGTGGACGGCACTGTCGCCGACGGGTGCGACGCTTATCTGGAACTGCTGCCCCAATTTCCCACCGCCGTCCAAAATTTTGCTCTGCACCAACCTTTGTTTTGGGACGAAAGGGTGAAACCCCGCGTCCGCCGGCTGTCTGCCGAACAGCGCCCCGGATTGGGTTCCACGCCGTGTATTGTGATTACAGACAAGTTTACTGATTTGGGTTTGTACGTTGCCGATCGCACAATTCCTTGGATTTTGCTCGCACCTCAAAAACCCGGATATCCCGTCAGGGAATGGCTGGGCAACTGGCCCGAATCTGGAGTCAGAAGCGTTGAAACTTATCTGCTAGCCGAACACTGCGACGGCCCGGGGACTACGCAGCTCATCCACAATTTGCGTCCCCAGCACGTAATTTTGATCCACGGTTCCCCTGCATATTTGGCTGACTTGGCTAACTTGGACGAGCTGCGAAACCGCTACCAGTTGCACACTCCGGCGGCTGGAACACTTGTCGAACTGCCGATCGGGGAAATGTTTTTGCAGCCCGCTATCCCGGAAACTAACTATGAGGGAGAACTCAGCGAATTGGGGACAGAGGTAGCAATTAGCTTGCCGAGTCCGATTACAGCCGATCCTCGGTGGGCCAATTTTGCCGATACCGGTTTGGTAGAAGCGCGCTGGCAAGGCGAAGAACTGGTACTGCGCGGCCTCTCCCAGCGGGAACTGCTTTTTCAAGGCGGTGCCGTTCAAGCCAACCTCGAATGCTGCGGCAATTGCCAGCACTACCGCGGCCAGCGCTGTTGGAACCAGTCCAGTGCTTTGTTTGGCTTTAAAGTTACCCCCGACGGTTTCTGTCCGGTGTTTGAAGCGATACCGGAGTCCGAACTTTTCCTAGATGGGGAAACAGACGGCGAATAAGCTGTCGGGCACCTCGAAACCAGCCAGCAGGCCTGTGATATCAAACCCGGTAGCATCGGAATTAATATTACCGAAATCAGGACACCGCGAGTGCCTAAGTCGCTACAATTAATCTGGGTAGTCCAAGGGCACGGCGCCGTGTCCTTGGTATCATTCCGATGCAACCGGAAACGATAGGAAAACAACAGAACAGTCCTGGACGCACCCAGACAAAAAACCCCGTTTAAGCAGGGGTAAGCTATCGCGCATTGAGTTTTTAAACTGCGAATTTTTAAACTACTGTGTACTTAAGCTTTTGTGGGGTGGGCAGGAGAGCCCGCCATAAAGCTTAAATTTAAAGACAAAATAGCTTATTTGGCCACCAGCCAGAAGATTTTTGGCCTAAACCGGGTTTTTTGCGTAATTCCTCCAGAAAAAAGGGATAAAAGTCGTTTTCTTTTCTCTCAAGTTTTCCTTGTGCCTCAAGCGCGAGATCGAAACTATTCCAAATTCGAGTCCGGGTAGTGATTGCGAATTTGTTCGGCTTCGGGACAATCGTCAGAAACTAGGGGTTCGCAGTTAGTTCTGGACACCGAAGCCAACTTCTGGGACACAGCTCCAATACTTTCGAGACGCACCATTTCTTCCCAGGAGCTAATTTCATCTTCTTCGTCGGTTTCGTAGCGCAGCGTGACTAGATCCCCTTCAATATCTAGGATACGAGCGCGCTCTATCCAACGTTGCTGATCTCGAAGAAAAATAGAAACCTCACGACCATCACAACAGAGTTGATAGATTTTGCGCTGTAGCATTTGTCAGTTCTCCTGCGCAGTGTAACTTGCTTAAAATATGGTCTGTTTACAGTAACGTACTTTGGGTTTTACATCGGAAGGCACAGCCCTATAGACTAGCCAGTTTCACGTTTTCTCAAACTTTGGCACCGATGGGAGTTACCAAATTTCATTTTACCACCAAATCTATCCAGTACGCCATTTATCCAATTACAGGTTGTGCAGCCGGTGGCATCCCTCGCGGGAGGCATTTGCCAGCATAGATCGAAGCATTAGGACTTGACGGACGCGATCGCGATAGACAGCGACAATAAAAACAGACTCTGCCTCATAAATCTCGCTTTCTTCTGCCTCAAGTCCCCCAGAAACCTCTTGTTTGGACGGCAAGTTCGATCGCCCGCTAACGCCTCTTGACTCAATCTCCAATCTCAAAGCGAAACCTCCAAAGCGACACTCAAACAGCGACAATAAAAACAGACTCTGCCTCAGAAATCTCGCTCTCTTGTGCCTCAAGTCCCCCAGAAACAAGAGTGTTTCGACGGCGAGTTCGATCGCCCGCCAACCCCGTCAAGGCTCAATCTCAAATCTCCAATCTCAAAGCGAAAGCTCCAAAGCGACACTCAAACAGCGACAATAAAAACAGACTCTGCCTCATAAATTCAGAAATATCGCTCTCTTATGCCTCAAGTCCCCCAGAAACAAGAGTGTTTGGAGGTTATTTCTAGCCCCCAGTACCCCCTCTGAACTCAATCTAAAATCTAAAATCTAAAATTTAAAATCGATTCACCGGAATGTGATAAAAATCACTGACAGCAGGCAGCCCCTAAATGTAGAAAATGGTGGCGGCCAACAACTAGCTTCAAAGCGGGCAGCGGAACCTGTGGCGGTTAAGCTAAAAGAATTGCAGTTCCGTTCAAAACAAATTGGAGTCAGCACTCAAGCGTGTTAAGGAGGCTAATTGATGGTATACGCAGAAAATTGGTCGCAGCCGTCTATCTTGGAGCTAGCGCGATCGGGCAACTTTCAAGCCCTGAATTACTGGATTGACAGCTTGCTGAGACCCGAAGGGATTTATGCCCGCGTCGAACAGGCCCAGGCCGGCTGCGTCCAAATCCTAGTAGAATTCCAGCGCGGATTGGCGCCTGATAATACATTACTGGGGAGCACACTCCGGGAAGGCTTGGTCAAATTTATTTGTCACCAACTCTGGAGACTCAACTCGCCAGCAGTAGAAGGGGTGCGAATTCACGCGCGCTTGGCTGGGGAACCAGAAATTCTCTGGAAACAGTCAGTGCGAATTGTCACTCCGGCAAACCGCCAGCGGCGGCGTTACCGTTCCCTACTGGTAGTCGATTGGGTTAAATTTAAAACGTATCGTTCTCTGCTGCTAGTGGGATCGGCACTTGCCTCATTTATTTTAGGGTGTTGGGTGAGCTACCACGAGGCTCTGGCCATGCGGTTAGTACCCCCAGTATCCCCGTACCAGCAAGCTGCGGTAATGTCGGGGCCGCCCCCAAAACGTCCCGATGCGGTGCAAGCGGCTTTAGAAGTAGTACCCGTAGTGCAACAAAAGCAGGTTGCCAATCCCTATGACCCAACCGTAACGCTGATGTTCGGAGGAAATGTGAATCTATCGGATGCGCTCGGAGCATCGGTCGGCAGCGATTACCATTGGGCTTTCGCCAATATGGACGAGTACCGGCAAGCAGATGTGGCGATGGTTAACCTAGAAAACCCCTTGACTCGCTCTACCTTGGGCCGGGGCAAAAAACAATTAAATTTTAAAGCCGATCCAGAAGCGGTGAAAGTATTAACAGCAGGAGGAGTGGATATTGTCAATCTGGCAAATAACCACGCTATGGATTACGAGGAACCGGGGCTGGTGGAAACTATAAATACTTTAAATAATGCTGGGATTCAGCATCTGGGAGCTGGCCGAGATATTAAAGAAGCGAGGCGTCCAGATATTATTGAGGTTAAGGGTCAACGGATCGCGTACCTCGGTTATTACGATGCCGACCTTCACGCCGCCGACCAAGGGAAAGCGGGTACTAACCCCCGGCGCAACAATCGTGTGGCCGAGGATATTCGAGCTCTCAGGGGTCAGGTAGACTGGATTGTTGTCAATTACCACTGGGGAGTCGAATTGGCAGATTATCCGGGGGACTGGCAGATAGATTTGGCTCGGTTCACGATCGACCAAGGAGCAGATTTGGTAGTGGGACATCACCCCCACGTCCTGCAAGGTGCAGAAATTTACAAAGGCCGCCCGATTGTTTACTCGCTGGGTAATTTTATATTCGGCGGGAATGCTCGCAGCGATTACGATACCGCAGTCCTGAAAGTATCGCTCAAAGACAGGAATATGAAGGTAGAATTTTTGCCCGTGGAGGTAAAAAAGTTTCAGCCGAAGGTGGTGAACGGAGCCGCCGGGGAGCGCATCCTCAAACACGTCGAGCAAATTTCTAGTATTTTCGATCGGCCGATGCGATCTTCTGTAGTTCTCGATGCCCCAATCAACCAAGGAACAGCACCAAAGACTCCAAATTCTCCATTGCCAGGAGCAGCAAAGAGCGGTACCTACGGGCCCGGGCCGGGTTCCCCAGTCAAGCCCGGTGAAAGCAATATGCCAGGCCCTGAACAACCCAAACCTAATTTGATTTTGCCCGCTTTGCCTGCTGCCCCCAAACAGCCGGACAACTCCTCATTTTTTCAGAACGGGACTGGGCCTGCAATTGAGTCAAGCCCGCCTCCGAGTCAAGATTTGCCGCCGCGCATCTACCGCACTCAACCTCAAAATCCCAGCCGGGAAGCAGAGCCGTTTACTAAAGAGCCATTCATCAAAGAACCGTTTATTTCGCCTCCATCTCCCAGTCAAGGAGGGATGCCCAGTCCCCAAAGCTATCTTCCCCCGACTCGGGATCTATCTTTCAAAGTCTCTGTCAAAGAGCAGCGGACAAACGCCGCGATCGTTCCAAACACAATCCGCGACCCCTCCGGGCCGCGGATCGCCCTGCCTCCTATCGCTGCCAGCATTGGTTAGCCGGCGGGGGTGGGAGCTTTTGATGCAGGGGGAGGATAGGGGCGGTAATGGGTGAACATCAACATACCAGCGACCACTTATTAACGACCGATTTACTGACAACCAATGATCGATGACCTACTACCGATGACAAATGTGTTTGCGATCGCGCTGAAGCAAAAGCAGTACAAAACCTATATCCTCTCCGACGAAACCGCTAACTCTACTCTAGAAGTTGTGCCGGAACGGGGCGGTATTGCCACTAGCTGGCTGGTTGAAGGCAAAGAAATCTTCTACTTGGACGCGGAACGGTTCGCCAATCCCGATCTGACTGTACGCGGCGGGATTCCCATCTTGTTTCCCATCTGCGGCAATCTCCCCGACAATACTTACACCCACAAGGGAGTGCAGCGAAAGCTCAAACAGCACGGCTTTGCTCGCGACTTGCCTTGGACGGCGACGGAACAAGTTACGGAGGGTTGCGCGGCTCTTACCCTGGTGCTTGAGAGCAGCGAGAAGACCCACCCTGTTTATCCCTTTGATTTTCAATTAGCTTTTACTTATCAAATTAAAGGCAATTCTTTGGAAATTGTGCAGCAATACACTAATCTTGGTGCCGAACCCATGCCCTTTTCTAGCGGCTTGCACCCTTACTTTTTAGCTCCAGACAAGACAAATCTGCGCTTTGAGATTCCCGGGATGCAGTACAGAGATCAGAATACTCACTCCAAAGGTTATTTCACTGGGGTTTTTGACCAGACGCTGGATGAAATTGATGTTTCTTTTGACGAGTTGACCGGCCTGGCTGCTACTGTCACTGACGCGGCGCGGGGTTTGCGGCTCACAGTCAGTTACAACTCCAGCTACGGGAAGTTAGTTTTCTGGATGGTGAAGGGCAAGGATTTTTACTGTCTGGAACCCTGGACTGCTCCTGGCAACGCCCTCAACACTGGCGCGCACTTGATTAATTTGCAGCCGGGAGCGACTTGCGAGATGCTGGTTCGCATGACTGCAACTTTTTTGTAAGAAAGACTTGCTATTTCAAATGATGGGTGCTACTATTAGAAATTGTGTGCGGTACAAGGTTTTCGCGGGTCGCTAGCTCAGCGGTAGAGCATTCGGCTTTTAACCGATTGGTCTCGGGTTCAAATCCCGGGCGACCCATTTTTCAAGCCAGAAAGTAGAAAGTAGAAGGCAGAATTAATTCTAGCTTTCACAAGCAATTCAGGACAACCCCAGGGGAATTGGCCTGAATTTTTAGTTCGGGAATGTGGATTGTTTGAGGCTAAATTGAAATCTGGAAACATAATGCGCGATCGGCTACAAATTGTCTTAAGATTGTCGTAAGAATTGAACTTGTCCAAAATTCACTGCCCAAAAATCACAAATAATTAGGAGGAATATCTATGGCGCTTGTACCTATGCGACTGCTGCTCGACCACGCGGCTGAAAACGGTTACGGCCTACCGGCTTACAACGTCAACAACATGGAGCAAATCCAAGCCATCATGCGTGCTGCTGACGAAACCAACAGCCCCGTGATTCTGCAAGCTTCTCGCGGCGCTCGCTCCTACGCTGGGGAAAATTTCCTGCGCCACTTGATTTTGGCTGCGGTTGAAACCTATCCTCACATCCCCATTTCCATGCACCAAGACCACGGCAATGCCCCCGGTACTTGCTATTCTGCCATGCGCCAAGGTTTCACCAGCGTGATGATGGACGGTTCTCTGGAAGCGGATGCTAAGACTCCCGCTAGCTACGAGTACAATGTTCAAGTTACTCGCGATGTGGTGAATGTTGCTCATTCGATCGGCGTTAGCGTTGAAGGCGAACTGGGTTGTTTGGGTTCTCTGGAAACAGGGATGGGCGAAGCAGAAGATGGCCACGGCTTTGAAGGTGCCCTTTCTCACGATCAGTTGCTGACAGATCCCGAACAAGCTGTTGATTTCGTCGAGCAAACGGGCGTTGATGCTCTAGCAGTCGCGATCGGCACTTCTCACGGCGCTTACAAGTTCACTCGCAAGCCGACTGGCGAAATTTTGGCAATCAGCCGCATTGAAGAAATTCACCGCCGCTTGCCGAATACTCACTTGGTAATGCACGGTTCTTCTTCTGTGCCCCAAGAATTGCTGGAAATCATCAACAGCAACGGCGGCAAAATCCGCGAAACCTACGGCGTACCTGTGGAAGAAATCCAAAAGGGTATCAAGTGCGGTGTTCGCAAGATCAATATCGATACTGACAACCGTTTGGCGATTACCGCTGCGGTGCGCGAAGCTTTGTTTGCGAAGCCTGACGAGTTTGACCCCCGTCACTTCTTGAAGCCGTCGATCAAGTATATGCAGAAGGTTTGTAGCGATCGTTATAACTCTTTCGGTTGCGCGGGTAATGGTACGAAGATTAAGCAAATGTCTTTGGACGATTTTGCAGCTAAGTATGCTAAGGGCGAATTGAGCTCTTCTGCTAAGAAGACTGTAGCTGTTTAAGAATTTTAAGTAGGGACACGGCAATGCCGTGTCCTGAAGTCTAAAGTTTGGATTGCCGGGTAGCTTTGAAGTTGCCCGGTTTTTATTTGTGGACAGAAACCCATACTTTTGCTTATACTAATTCTCAAAACTCATGCAACAGTATTTGTAGGGTGCGTCGCCACCCTTAAATCTTAAATAATATCCACAATCTTTGAGCGACGCACCTTACACGAGCGGGTGAGCGTAAAAAAAACCACACTCATCATTGTTGCAAGACTTTGGATAATTGGTATAACTTCAAGCGAAAAGTTGATTCATACCGTGAATCAGCAACGCCCGGAATTGTATCTGATGAAGTTCTGTAGATCCCGTAGGTGCGTCGCTATCAACAATCTACGGGCGTCAGCTTGAAAATCTCGCAGCGACGCACCCTACAAGGGGCGGGTTCGCCGAGATATTCGATCGGCTATTGAGGACACGGCATTGCCGTGTCCCTACTGTATTTCATCCGATTAGAAACTGCGATCGCTATAGCAGTATCCCTACTTTTGCTTGCAATGAAGCTAATGTTCGTGGGAAATTCAACGGTTTGAATCAAAGGTGAACGAATGGCAAAGGTTATTGCAGTTACAGGAGCTATTAAAAGCCTGGCTGAGGCTGAATCAAGGTTGAATTTGAGCCGAACTGAGGATGAGGCTTTTTTTACAGAGTGGCAAACCCAATTGCCAACTCTCAGCGATTCTGAACAGGCTGCTTTGGATACGCTACGACGCAGATTGCTATATCATAGAGCCGATGGAGAATTGTTAGAAGGGGCAGTGACTTTGCTGGTGGCATCACCTTTGTTAGAACTGGCGGGATTCTACGATCCACCTTTCAGGATGAAGGCTGAAGCTGCGATTCCCTACGGGATAGCTTCGCTTCACGAAATTGCGATCGATGATGGGGAAGAAACTCTGCGCGGACGAATTGATATTTTGATTTTGCAGAATCAGCTTTGGGTAATGGTTTTGGAGTGTAAGAAGACTACGATTTCGACGCGATCGGCATTACCCCAAGCATTAGCATACATGATGGCCAATCCTGATTTGGATAAACCGAGATTTGGTATGTTGACGAATGGCGATGATGTGTTGTTTGTGAAACTCAGGGCTCAACCTACACCCGAATACGGGTTATCGCGCGCATTTTCGATTTATACTGTGCGAAGTGAATTGCGATCTGCTTTTCAAGTCTTGAAGCATTTAGGGCAAGCTATTACTGCCGTTTAATACCAATTCTCCAACGCCTTGCAACAATGATGAGTTTGTAAGGTGCGTCGCTGGGAGATTGTCGCTATGATTGAGGATTTTTGAGAGCGACGCACCCTACAGCTATTGTTGCATGAGTGTTGAGAATTAGTTTAAGTTACGGTGAAGGGCGCACAACACGAATTAGTTTACCTTGCAAAGATTCTTCTGCTGTAATAGCCGCGTTGATTCGGTTAGCCAGTGCTTCCCAATTGCGATCGTTCGTACAGGCGATAATACCAGCATGAAGGGGCTGTATGCGGTGCAGCCGAAAGAAATCTTTACGGTTTTCGGTAATGACGGCACGTTTTTCGCTAGTAGCAAAAGCTAAAACATCCGGGTCAGGAATTTTCTGATTCGCTCTGCCTGCTTCTTGGACTGTCAAAACATCGTGTCCTAAAGCTCTCAGTAATTCTACAACAGGATAGGGGTATTGCTCATCGGCATAGAGACGTGCCATCGGCTACAAATCCTCGTCCATCACTTCATCATTTTCCCGAATTTCTGTTTCAATTTCATCGGAGAAAGCTTCAGCATAGGCCCAAGCGTTAGCAATATCAGTAGCAGATAGCAATCGATAGCTTGTGAGTAAGTCAGCTTCGCTATAACCAATGCGACGAGCTTCTACAAGTCCCCAAACAGTGATGCGAGTTCCAGCAATGCAGGCACTCCCGCCACAAACATCAGGGGTTTTTTCAATACCGCGCCAAGGAGTGATTTTACCTTGAGTGAGGAGTTGAACGACTTGAGCTTTTTCGTCGTCAGAGAGTGCCAGCAGTTGAGGCTCTAATTCTTTCAGCGTCATGACAAACAATAGAATTACTACCAATTATTCTATCGAACCGATCGCCCTATTTACCCGATCGCCGATTGCCACTCCTAATAATTTGGGTGAAGCGCGGGGAATGCAAGCATTGGTTGTATCAATTACACTGCACGGGCGATCGCATATTGCCTCAGTACAGGTGAAATCGTGTAAAAATTTGCTTGTTGTTCTATCAAGCAGCGCCGCGATAGAGATTGCAGCGCATTTAGCAAATCTGAAGCCGGAATTATGTCATTTTCTAGCAATTTTGCCCGGTTGATTGGCTGGCTTGCTTTCGCCAACAACGAGATTACTTGTTTTTCCAGTTCGGATAGGCGATCGAACTGCTGCTGTAAAACATCTTTCAAATCTTCTGGCAACAATATGGTATCATTTGGTAATAACTCTGTCACGCCTCCTCCCAAGTCTTGAATCAGAGTTGCCACGCTTTTTAACCATAGGGGATTGCCTTGGTAGCGATGAATGAGTCCTTCAGTGTTGTCGATTTCTTCTAACCCATAATCTCTGAGTATTTCCCGTCCGGCGGCGATGTCTAAACCTTTGAGTGGTAAGGTGCGAATGGCAGTATTTTGGTTTTTAACTTGAGTCAATTCTCTCGGTTGTTCCCAACCGATTAACAAAAAGCAGCTTTGATGGGATAATTTTTCGATTTGTTTGAATAAAGAGCGATATTCTTCGTATTGTGGTTTATACTTTCCTGCCAATTCGCCGCTACAGAAAAGGTTGTGAACGTCATCTAAGATTATTAAACAGCGATATTTTTGTAAATATTTAATTAGAGGTAAGGGTTTCAGCTTAGTTGCAGGGGAATCTAGCTTTTCTGACTCTGAGAAAAACTGGATTAGTTGATGTTCAAATTCATCTGGGGTGTGGGATTCGTTTATGCTGCACCAAATGACGTACTCAAATTCGTCTTTTATTTGTTGTACGAGTTGTACTGCTAGGGTTGTTTTGCCGATACCGCTGATGCCGGTGAGGGTAATGAGGCGGCTGTTTTGTTGTAGAATCCAGGTTGTGAGGGTTTGGAGTTCGGGGGTGCGATCGTAGAAAGCACCTAATTCTGGCATCTGGCTTAAATCTTGATGGGATGTTTCTTGATTTGGTGGGTGTGAGTTTGGTATGTTCGGCGTGTGTCTAGCTTCTCCACAAAAACTAATATTCCTAATTTGCACTGAGTCTTGTGCAACATTTGATGAAAATATGGAGACTTGAAACCTCTCCATTGCCGATCGAAAATTCTTTTTATTAACATCTTCCCCTAATTCTTCTGAAAGTATCTGCCATAATTCCGATCCGATTTGCCTCACATTGCTTTCAGAGCAGTCAAATTCTTTGGCTATGTGCTTGTATGTCTCGCCTTCTAGAGTGCCTTTTAATACCGCTTCCTGTAAGTCGTCAAGGTGCTGACCCGTTTTATCGAAGATTATGCGATCGGCTATTTTTAACGCTTCTTTTAGGTTCATCACGCGGGGGAGATGTGAATTTTTTATGTATTGTAGCTCACATCTGCTAACATTTCCATACATTTTTGTACAAAACGAGATTAAATAGATTGAAAGCGAGGGACAAACGGTGACAAAATTGAACATTTTTAACTAGACACAACTTTGATTTATTAAGGATAATAGAAAAATAGTGTAACTATGTGCTAAAGCGCTGGGAACAGTCTCACATATATTTCGCTAAATTATTATGGTTACAAAATTAGGAGTAAGACAATAGATGAATTGGTACGAAAACCCTACAATTGCGGCAATTCTTGGTGGGGTTGTTGGCTCGGTGATAACGGCCGGAGTATCTATGTGGATCACAAAAAAAACCACTCAAATTAGACGAGTTGATTGTATTATTAATGATGCCTCCTCATTATTGTCTTTTTCAGATACAATTCGCACTAAATTAGAGATCAAATATTCAGGAGAACAGGCAACCTCTGTGTTTTTGTTCAATCTTGAAGTATTTAATTGTGGTAATCAAGCAGTTGCCAATCAACCATGTTTGATACGGTTGGATGATAAGGCAAAGATTATTGGTTACAGTATAAAGACTCAGCCGGCAGTGGGTTTTGGGGAAATTAGCAAGTCACAGAGTCAGAATAGCCTTGATCTAAGCATTCAATTATTGAATCCAGGAGATCGTGTCTACCTTGAGTTAATATCTGTGAATAACGCATCTGAGGAGATAGACGTGTACATGAAAAATGCGAATGTTATCTGTCGTTCGTATACCCGTCAAGCCGCAGAAAGCGCAATTTTAGGAACTCTTAGTAAAGCAGTTGACCCAAGGCTTATGTTCTTGGCTATAATACGCTCACTTCCATTCTTGGGGGGAATAGCAGAGCCTTTCATGATGATTATTCTGACGGAGCGGTTTGAAAAGGCATTGCGTCAAAGAAAGTAGTCCGATCGCCCATCTTGCCTATTCGCTTAACCCTCGTGTCACCCCAACATCTTTTTCCACTCACAATCTGATCCATTTCCACCATTCCCCTACAATGATTGTACAGATATCGATCGCCCCATAACACATAAAGAGCGATCGCCCACCATCTAATTCACCGCCAACAAACCCGACATATTCAGCACTTTCTCCGACCAAATCCTTCCCTCTTCTCCAACTCTCATTCGTTGTTCCGCATCCTCCCAAATCCTTGCCCAAGAATACTGCCAGCAAGCTAACTGAATCTGCAACTCAACTAACTCAGCAGCTATTTCTATCTCTGCATCTTGAGCAGTCCATTCAATAAACAGCTTACTTTCTTGCAGCAGACTTTCAATTATTGCGCCATTAGCTGCATTTTGACAGCGAGATTTAATTCGTGCCAAATTAGATGCTAAATTTCCCAAACGAATGGGTAGATCATCTCGCAAATAGCGTTCCTTTAAAGCATTCCAATCTCTCATAATCCTCCTAATAACTTTATCACGATAGAGTTATGTCTATTGCTTAAAGGATGAACTCAATAAACTTCGTCATGGCTACCAATATCAATCATAAGGATCTCTTCAACATCTGAATCTGAATATTTTTTGAAATTGAAGACTATTCGACAGTCGTACTCTACAGTACAAGCCCAAGCACCAGATAGTTTACCTTTCAGCTTGTGGGTCTTAAGTGAGGGATGAAATGGATCGTTTGCCAATAGTTCTAGTCGCTCAGCTATTTTTTCCTCCATTTCAGGTTCTTGGCGGATTAAGGATTTGAAAGCTCGTTTGAACGAAGAGGCTAAGACAAGAGTTCTCATCTTTTTAATTCTGCCATGATATCATTTACTGTGCCTCGGAATACCTGTTCATGCAAATACTCTTCATCGGCACGAACAATATTAAGAGCGATCTCATCTCTCCGTTTTTCCCTAAGTCGTCGTCCGATCAAATCGATGAGAGTGATCTGTTCGTCATCAGACATTTCTTCGACTAACTCTATAATGGCATCAAAGCTATAGGTTTTCATGGTTCTAAGCTTCGTAAGTCTACAATTATCAGTATAACAAATCACTGCACCCAAGCGATCGCCCCTCACACCAAATACCAAACAATCCGATGATTCTACGGATAGCGATGCTTGAGTTAAACAAAAGATCGATCGCACTACGGGCAAAAATTTCTGATAAAGTATAGCGCGTACTTGAATCAAACAGCCTACACTTGTGGAAAGAATTCCAAACGACGCCCTAGTAGTTCGCGGCGGTCGCAATCGCCCTGAAGATATTAAAAGCAGCACGGCAACTCACCCCAGCGGCATCACGGGAATTTCTGTAGAATGTGCAGTAGGATTATCTGTAGCAGAGTTAGCAGTGACAATCGCTCACGGACAAGTTGGTGTGACGACAGTTGGTGAGGTGCGATCGTCCGTCCGATGGAGATGTCATCCGTACGAATGGCCGAAGTCCAAACCATGCAACATTAACTGGCTTAACACCAGAACAAGCAAGTCTGCTGCTAACACCAACAATTCCTAATCCATCACAACAATCATCCTGAGTAAAGTAAAAATATGAAATATCCCAGAATCTTTGCAGATTTTCATAATGCGGATGAGCAGGGTCGCCTTCGCCTAAATTGCGTTGGTACGATTGAAGATTTGAGTCGCCAAAATATTAAGTTGGAAGATGGTCAATTGCTAGCATTGTATGACGAAGAGTTAGAAGTTGATGGCGTGGTGCAGTATTCAAAAGAGGAAAGTCTTTGGGTGGCAGCAATTGATTGGAAGAAAATTAGGCAGGTAGAGGATATGCTTGTTCAAGCAATAGTCTAGGTAGCGCGCATAGCACAACAAATCACAGCCAATATGCGAGATCAGTTTCATTGTTTCCTAGTCAGATTCCAGAAACTTCGAGCAATTATAGTTTACCTTATAAAACAGCGATCGCCCTATCAAAACTCATAGCGATCTCGCACTTTAATTCTTCCTCCCCTATCTCAATTACTGTGGCCGAATCCCCTGAATAAACTCCCTCCTTGCCTCAATCCTTGAAGGCATTAAAACACAACGCACCAACAATTCTAAATCCAACTCCGGCAACAACTCGCTTCTTGAAACTTGCTGATAATTATCCTCGCGCAGCCCATAAACAGACAACTGATTATTTTTACAAAACCAGACTTCAGGAATGCGAAGTCGCAGATACTTAGCTAGTTTATTTGTACTCCCGCTAGTAACTGTCACCTCCACTGCTAAATCGGGATGCTCTTTCTTTGCACCTATATAATAAGAGTCATCCGGCTCAAAGGAAACATCTTTTTCTCGATTTTTGCGAGTCGCACTTCCTACAGGAATATATTCAATTCCCATTTCACAAAAGTAGAGTTGTAGCAAAAAATTTAGAATACAACTGATTGTCTCATGTGCTTCGCCCAGTGTCATAAACTCAATCCACCCATCAAGATAAGTTATCCGCAAACCAGGAGAGTCTGCCATCAAAGATTCGATCGCCTCAAATTGCTCCCAACTATAATAACCGGGGAGAATTAATCGCTGTTCGCCAAGCGTAACTGTTTCTTCTAAAAGTTTTGCTGTCATAGGTATAGCCATTCTATTTTAAATATTACTAGCCCCTACCCAGTACAAACCAGGCAGGGGCATTCTCTCACATTCTAGCTTAATGAACTAACTCGATCGCCCTTTTAGTCAACGCCTCAGCAGTCAACCCGTTAAACGCCATCAACTGACCGGCACTAGCAGTAGTTTCCCCCCGCTTCCAAGCAAAAGTATCCCGCTTGCAATTGCTCCGTAGCATCACAGGTTCCAACATCCCAGAAGCACCGCCTGTCACGCCAATCAAGGCATCTCCGCCAAACATTTCGGCAAATTTATCATCGCTCAAAAAGCCGCCGTCAGCCTCGGAACAAGTATCCCAAGCAACATCAGTTGGGCGGTACAAACGCCGGGGATTCACAACAGAAACAATCCGCACTCCAATGCCTTCTGTTTCCAAAAATGCTGCAGCTTCAAACACTGGCATTAAAGTCATGTCGCCGACAACTGCAAACACAACTTTCTTGCTCCCGCCTTGATTGTGGGGAGCTTGGGGAGAATCGACTTCGTGCAGCACTATCGCACCGTCTTGCAAACCTTGGCGAGTCTGTGCAAATGTGGTGCGAATTGGCAGCGGCGACTTGCTCGCAGTAATCACAACTCCCTTATTTCTGGCAGTCAAAGCCCACTCGTAACAAGCTTGAATGCTGTTAGCATCGGGTGGAAACAAAGGAAACACATTTCCGTTGCGCATCATCGCCGCAAAATAAGCTTCAATTTCCGGGCGCTGGTGCGTCCAACCGTTGCGGCCTTGTTCTAAAGCACCTGCCGTAAATAAGGTGACAGTTGCCGGAGTTGGACGGCGCAATTCTGCCATTGCTTGGGTGACAGTTTGCCAAATTGGTAAACCGTTGATGGCAAAAGATTCGTAAGAACACCACAAACTCCGCGCTCCAAATAGCGATAAACCTACAGCTAAACCCGCGCAAGCATCTTCGCTCAAAGGTTCGTAAACTTGACCGTTTGGCGATTGATTGTACAAGTCATCTGTCGTCGGGTGAATAATCTTGAGAGCTTGGTTGATGTTGGCAATTGCCGATGCTTCATTGCCGTCAGCATTAGTGACAAGAAAAGTTCGATCGCGCTCGCCGACTTTTCCTACCAAAAGCCCCATTGCAGTTGTCGAAATCTTCGGTTCTCCCCCAAGCGCAAATTCTTCTAAAGGCAATTCGCCCAAATCTGCCAGCGGCAATGTAAACTCAGTCACAACTGTTTTCGCAGCAGGCCCGCCGCCCGCGCGCTCGCAATTTGTCCGCACCAATTGCCAAGCTTCAGCAGTCAAAGCGCGCTCTTTTAAAGCACTGATAATGTGCGGTGCATCCAGCGTATCTTTCGGATAAAGGTTGTGAGATTTTGCGCCCCGCGCGTGCACGCCCGCACCTTTCAACTGTTTGATGATAAACACAGTTAATTTGCCACCTAGAGCAGATTTTGCTGCTTTGTCAACTCCTTGTAAAACAGCTTTGGTAAATGCCATTCGCTGTTCTAGTGAAAAAGCAGTGCTGTCAACATAATCTTCCGGTTGATTTTTATCGTCAAATTCCTTAGCATCAACTAAGATGACTTCTTCAAAACCGTTTCCCTGCCAATAAGCAATCATTTCCGCATTAGTTTTAGTCGAAACCATGCTGTGATGTTCTTGAGAATATCCGTTCCAAACTAACACTGGCAAAAAGTTAGTAACGCTGGGATAAGCAGTGTGGAAATGCCCCATGCTGCTCATCGGATAGGGTTCGCCCATGCCGCCGTCGCCCATTGTGAAAGCAAACAGTTTGTCGCGGTGCAAAAGCGCTCCTGCCATTGCGAAATGCTGTCCTTGTCCGAGGGGGCCTGCCGGTGCTAAAAGGCCGGGAATGAAACCGGAAAGATGTCCTAACAAACCGTCTTTTTCTCGGAATTTGTCGCGCACTTGCTGCACGTTGACAATTCCCATGTCTTCCAAAGATCGATCGAGAAACATGGCACTGTAAAATCCCGGTGCGTGGTGCCCGACTTCGGTGACAATATTCTTGTGTCCCAGCATCACCAAAGCGGCGTAGGCCTCTGCTTGGCTGGCAAAACCGCCCGGATGTCCCGATGCCTTGCTGGCGGTGACTTGCAGCGTCAAGTAGCGCAGGGCGTCTGCTCCCAGCATCGTTTGAAAGACGGCCGCAGGATCGGCTGGATCGGCAATTGCCGAACTCCCGGTAGCGATCGCAGGTGCTTTCCCGTAAGTCTCAAAACCCGGCACATTTTCGGAGAAATACTGGATTCCTTCGCAAAAACTGGGGATTGCTGACGTTGCCTGGGGCGTAGTTGCAGTCATGCTTTATACCTGAAAATTTTGAATTCGATTAATGTAACAGTAATTTTATAGCTTTCTTGTTGCAAAAAGTCATCACTTCTGCTAGTTGGAATGATAAATAATTAAAATATCTCAAATTTGAAGCTGAGAGCGCCCCGTATTTCAACAATATAATCGGGGCAATTCCGCCGGATAACAAAATCATTGCTGAGTACCAATTAAGGTTCGCTAATGTCTAACCCCAGCCGTTCCCCGACATTAATATAAATCACAGTGCTGCTTTCAAAAAGAGAAGGCCTAGCCTTCTGATTAGCAAGCCAAACAAAAAAACTGCTGAGTGCAGGAGCAGGATCTTGATCGCGGCGGAGGGTGTAGATCAAACCTTCGCAAGGCCCGTTAAGGCGGCTGCTCGTGCAAATCGCTTTCTGATTGTTGACTATACCGACAGTTACATAATTTAGCTGTTGGTTGCGGCTGTAATTTTCTAGGCGCTGAGTAACTTGTTTGCAGCGAGTCAGAGGATCGTAGCCAGAACTAGAAAAGAAATTAGAATTCCAGCGAATCCAAGGCTCTCTGAACCCTTGCGGATTTTGATACACAGTCACCGGCTCGCCCGTCGAGGTATCGCACACAAAGCCTCCCTGACCGAGGTTCTGTTGGCTTTGGCTATAGGCCCGGCTGATAGAAATATTGCTGAGAATATCAAACCCCCTAGGCTTAGTTGGTGATAGCAACGCCGTAAAAGCATCGATCGGGATTGCTGCATTCAACCCGGTTTTAATCTCCTCCATCTGACCGTTCCACTGGCTCATCACTGTGCCGACAGTATCTCCCTGGCCGTGAATTCCCACAACTCTCCCATCAGCATCAAATACAGGCCCGCCGCTCATACCGCGCCTTGTCACAGCTTGATAGCGCAGTCCGTACCCCGATGATGCGCCGCCAAGGCGAGAAGAGATAATACCAGCCGTAAACTCCAGTTTTCTTTCAGATCCAAAGGCAATGGGCAGCGGATAGCCAGCAACGTAAATAGTAGAACCGACAACAGCACGTTTCGACTCGCCCATTGGGGCTACTGGATACTGTTCTCGGCTCTGAAACTGTATCAAAGCTAAGTCTATATCCCGGTCGTTTTTCGGCAGCCGCTGTATTCTGATGGCTGTATAATTTTTTTCTAAATGAGTGCGAATGCTGTATTCTTGGGCGAGGCTTGCCACTACGTGATTCGCCGTCAGAACAGTGTAAATGTTGCCCTGTTTAGCAATAATTACTCCTGAGCCGCTAGTAGAAAAACCCAGCGTATTGTTAACTTCCACCGTTGTGAACATCGCTAGCTGAGCAATTTCTTGACCTGTTTTGGCACAAGCAGCATATTGTTGGCTGACAAACGCAGCCACCGTTACTGCACCGGTCAAGATGACTGTCAGCGCGTCAAACCGCAAACCCCACGAATTCATCGCTAACTGCTTCATAAAACTTACCTAAACTTACCCAAAGCTGTCTTGAGATAATTAGTGTTCACTTCCTACGCTGTTGGGTAGCCGGCTATCCCAAGATAAGTAGGCTATCCCCCTCAAGCCGAGGGTTCCCAGTTTAAAATATTTATGCTGGCGTTCAAATCACGGTCAAGCGATATGGCACAAGAAGGACAATCATAAGTCCTAAGACTCAGTGGCATATCTTGTTTATTTCCACAATTTGAGCAAGTTTTAGAACTAGGAAACCATTGATCTACCAGCACTAAACTCGCTCCATACATCCGGCATTTGTACTCAAGTTGACGCCTAAATTCATAAAAGCCAAGGTCAGATATCGCAAAGCCAAGTTTATGATTAGCCATCATCCCTTTCACATTCAAGTCTTCAATTTTGATCAGTTTAAAAGTTTTAACCAGATAAGTCGTCAACTTGTGCAAGAAGTCCTTACGAATGCAAGCTATTTGCGCGTGACTACGGCTGATTTTTTTGTAGGTTTTGCGCTGATTGTTAGAGCCTTTTATTTGTTTTGAAGCTTGACGTTGTAATATTGCTAGCTTGGTTTTCGCTTGCTTCAACGGTTTCGGTGCATTAAAAACTTGATTGTTTGACAGAATAGCAAAAGATTTGACCCCTACATCAATACCTATGGATTCCTGAAGTTGCTGGAGCGGCAAGCGCTCCGCGTCAACGCAGAATGAGACAAACCAACGACTTCCTTCTTTTGATATGGTAAAAGTCTGGGAAACGAAGCCACATTCCAGTGGTTCATAAAGTTGGAATGTTCCTACTGTGGGAATCTTAATCGTATTACCAGCATTCAGTAGAACCTTTCCGTTTGACGAATCCACTGTAAAGGATTGACCATCTCGACGACTAGCGAATCTGGGATGGCCTGACTTTCCTGAGCGATACCGACTAAAAGCATCCTTTAAGTCAATTAATGCGTTTTGATACACCCGGCTGGATAATTGATTCATCCAAGCAAATCCAGGTTGTTTTTTGACGTGATTGGTTAAAACTTTCTTGATTTCGTTAATTACTTTCGAGTCTGAAAGCTTGACGGAGCCATACATCTGAGTCCGAAGACTCAATCCCATATTGAAGACAACCCGTCTAAATCCTGCGTGTTTCGCCATCAAGGTCGCTTCTCTATTATTTAATTTGAGTCCTCGTTTGACAGCAAACATATTTAGACCTACCTACAGTTGTGTTTTATGGGGGTACAGTTTCGATGCCTAGACTTATTTAACACTCCAACTAATTTTCCCAACTCTGCAACTTTCCACAGGGAAAATTCCTGTAAAGATTAACTATGAGTAAGTTTAGCAAAGTATTTGCCGATTGAGTTGCACTCCAAAATCGGGTTCTCGATACTTGCCTCGACCGTTAATCCCAACCAAGAAACCTTTGGCATTAAAAATCGGGCCGCCGCTCATACCGATTTTAACCTCATTTGTATAGCCCAAGCTATAACCTTGAGGCAAAGATTTCGACAGCAGCAGTTCTAGGAACGCCGGCGCTACAGCCAACACCTCAGCACTCGCAGGGAATCCGGCATCGAGCGGCTCTCCCACCGTTACAGGCTCGCTGCTAATCGGTGCTACTTTATACTCAATGGTGCTGCGAAACTGATCGATCGCCCGATCGGTATCCCCAGCGGTCGGTGCAGGAGGCTGCCACCCGTGACAATTGTCCGATCGCCCCTGTCGAAAGCCACAAAGAGCCAGCAACAGCACCGTATAGGTTCGATCGCCCCAGAAGCAGAAGATTTCGCTTAAGGCAGTCTCGACGGCGGGGAAAAAGGGGGCTGCTGCGCCTCATCCTCCGTGTTTTCCCCTAGTTTTTCTCTCACATCAATGTAAGGAATTATACTGGTTTCATCAAAAGACGGCATCCCGACATATCCTTGCCGCCAAGCCAACAAATTATACAAAGAGCCGATCGGGTCTTGGCCGGGTCTGAGGGTATAAATCAAATTTTGACACAGCCCATTGACTTGATTCGCCGTGCAGATGACGTTCTGGCCGTTCATCTGGCCCGCAGTAATATACTTGAGCACCCGTTGGCGGCGATAGGTTTCGAGGCGTTGACTCACTAATTGACACCGAGTTGCCGGATTGTAGCCAGAACCGGAGAAATAATCCGAAGTCCACTCAATCCAAGGCTCTACGGCACCTTGAGGGTTTTGGTACACCGTCACCGGCGCACCGGTCGAGGTGCTGCACCAAAATCCACTTTCCCCCGGTGCTCGCCGACCGTAACTCGGTCCAGAAGCAACCGTCATGCCGCTGAGGGCGATCGCTGTTGCCACCAAAACTTTTGTCAATAATTGCTGTTTCATGATGTTCTCACTCTTTTTGATGGAATTCGACATAAAAATTCCCAAATGCTGCGATAACACCCTTGAAGCGCCAGTTCATTACAGATCCGCTGACTTCGGAATTATCTTGTTCGCTCCGGGCCCAGAAACCAAGTTTTTTTACGAAAACACGCGTTGCAGCCGTTAGCCCTGGTTAAAAAACCCGGTTTCTTTGGTCTTGATGCGTAAGTCCTGATATTGTTCGCGACTTGCGCCTTCCCTGTAACTGCGCTTTCGGCGCCGTTCAAAAAGCGCTCCGAAGGCGAGCTTAAAATGCGCGCGCAAGTCTGAATTCTGTCGTCATTACTACTAATCCAACTCAGGCTGTCGCAAACCGGAAAGAGGATCTTCACCTCAGACATTGGGATGGCTCGAATTGCAACGGTACATCACACCTACTGACACGGTATTTGATATCACTTTGCGATCGGGGTCGCTAGCTTTATCTGCTGAGATACGGAGACGGCAGGGTTGCACCAATGAGGAGTATTACTTCCTGTGCCAGATCGATCGAACACGAAAATGAAGGTATTAACCAGAACTCTTAACTTGTTTTCATCTCCGTATTACGGATACCGAGAAATATTTCTAAGTGAGTGTAATCAGGGACTAACTGCTTTCTACCGCCAAAGTTCACCCTCCGTACACTGACGTTTAGTTGAGTATTAAAAACTATGAACCGTATCTGCAAACAGTTCGGGTATTTAGCGAGTGGATTAATTCTGATCGGCGCTAGCAGTTGTTCTAGCCCAGATGCAGCTAACTCGGCAGCAAACCAGAACCAACCCCCAGCAAGCGCCCGTCAGTTCCGACACCTACAGCTAACGGGAAATCAACTCGATAGTCGATCGAGTCAAGTAGCGCAGCCCTCTAACTCTGTTGCCCAAATTTTAGGCAGTTCCCCAGTATCAGAGAATACTGTCACCGTTACGGTTTATACCGTAGACAATCTCTGTCAAAATCTGAAGCCGGAAACAGTGACAGGCCCAGACAACCAGTTAATGTCATCGGCCGTTAATGAAGTGTTAAAGCAGCAGATTTTCGATAGTCTTGGTTTGGTTGGTTATCGGCTCAGCATCGATCGCGACCTCGGAATAGCTACCGTGGATCTGCGAGCCTCCGGGACTTCCCGGCAGAAATTGCAAAATCTGTCGAGTTGTCAGATGTTAGGTTTGTTCGGGGGCGTGCGCCAAACTTTAACCAGTTACGATCCTTGGCAAATCAAAACTGTGCGTTTTACAGAGCTTGGAGAGGATATTTTGAACACCGTTCGAGAATAATCTATTAAAATTATTGAAGATAGGACTTACCCAATTTCCGCTTACAAAAGCGGAGTTCGGAGACTTTGAATAAACATTCAAAGCCTTTGATTCTTGTCGATCGCGACTTACGCACAAAAACTCTAGAAACCGGGTTTTTCTAACCAGGGCCGATCGCAAAGCGCGATGTTTTTTCCTAGAAAAACCCGGTTTTTGCGCCTAAGAGTATTGATGTTCCTCAAGTCCTACGACAAACACCACAATTTCTATGACACTACCTGACGGCCCCAAAAACCCCCGCTTCGTGCAGCTAATTCAATGGATTGCCGATCCGCTGACATACATGGATGTATGTGCCAAAAAGTACGGGGAGATTTTCACGACTCGATGGGGCAACCTCGAACCATTCGTGATGATCCACAACCCGCAAGCGATCGAGCAAATGCTCAACAGCAAAGCGCTTCACGCTCCAGGCGATATCAACGGTATTCTCAAACCCTTGCTGGGAGAACAATCCATGATTGTGATCTCTGGAGAAAAGCACAAACGCGACCGCCAATTATTGATGCCGCCCTTTCACGGGGAACGGATGCGGAATTACGGTCAACAAATTTGCGATATCGCTGCTGATGTCGCCAGTAAATGGTCGGTCGATCGACCTTTTGTGGCCCGCACCGCTATGCAGGAAGTCACCATGCGGGTAATTTTGCAAGCTGTCTTCGGTCTGGATGAGGGGCCGCGGTTGCAGCAACTGTCCCCGCTGCTGGCTGCGATTATTGATACGATCGACTCTCCTTTGCGATCGAGTATGCTATTTCTGCCCTGGATGCAGCAAGATTGGGGTTCTTGGAGTCCTTGGGGACGGATGAAACAGCAGCAGCGGAAAATTCAGGAACTGATGGACGACGAAATTGCCGAACGCAGACTGCAACCAGACGCCAATCGCACCGATATTCTCAGCTTAATGATGGCCGCGCGCGACGAAAACGGGCAACCGATGACGAATGAAGAATTGCGCGACGAGTTGATGACACTGCTGTTTGCAGGCCACGAAACCACAGCAACGGCACTAGCTTGGGCATTTTACTGGATTCACCATTTGCCCTCGGTGCGCCAGAAGTTGCTGCAAGAATTGGACAGTTTGGGGGAAAATCCCGACCCGATGGAGATTTTCCGCTTACCTTACCTGAGTGCAGTTTGTCAGGAGACGCTGCGAATTTATCCGGTGGGAATGCTGACGTTTCCGCGAGTAGTGCGTCAGCCCGTGGAACTGATGGGACATCAACTCGAACCGGGTACGGTTGTTTTCGGCTCGATTTATTTGACCCACAGACGGGAGGATTTGTATCCAGAACCGCTGCAATTTAAACCGGAACGGTTTTTGGAGAGACAATTCTCGCCTTACGAGTATTTGCCCTTTGGAGGCGGCAGCCGCCGCTGTATCGGTTTGGCGCTGGCGCAGTTGGAGATGAAACTTGTGCTGGCAACTATTTTGCGGGATTTCGACCTAGCATTGGCCGAGAAAAAGCCCGTACAGGCAAAACGCCGAGGGGTGACTTTAGGGCCGGCCGGCGGCGTGCGGATGTCCCTGCTGGGGCGGCGGATGCGACAGCAGAAGCCTGAACCTGTTCTTAGTGAGGTTTAAAGTTGCAGCGGTTACAGCGGACGATCATCGAACTTTCAGCTTTGAGTGCAAAGAATTTAGGGAGAATGTGCGATCGTCCGCGAATGCCACCATTTTTTGTAGCACCCGCTACAGATAAACAGCTAGAATCCTTAACCTGTAACCATCGCCCGCTCTCTAATTTCAAATTTTTAGTCTAAAATGGTATGAAGCTTGCAAACATACCCTGAAAGCAAAAGTGGGTGATTGCAATAGTCCTCTTGATCTCTCGAAAGCCTGCCTGCCATACTTTAAAAACATATGCATACCCTGTTATTCAGCAAGGTCGGAAGCGTGTTGGCATTGCCTGCAATCTTCCGGCCTCTTTATTTTTTAGAAGCAAAAAGGAAGAGGGAAGAGGAAAGATTTTCCCAATTCTCCCCCTCGGACACTCTCCGACTCTCCCTTATTATTGAACTAAAATCCAATAGCAAGTTTAAGGAATCACTAAGGAATAATTAATAACAAGTTAAACAATGATGTATTTCTATCGCTCCCTCAATCTTCTGTTTTGAGAAATTCCGAGACCGAGACAGACTTTGGGAGACTCTCGATATCTTGAATTTCGCTTTCGTGGGCAAAAAACTCGACTTCTTTGTCGTCAATCTCGATCTGATAGCTAGCGGTAGCAGTCACAATTCGCCGCTTTTTTTTATCTTCTATTAAAACCCAACACACGACAGGTCTTACCCACCTCTCAACGTGCTGGCTTTGCTTCGTACTCCCAAAGGCATACCAGCCTTTAGCTTCAATAATTTGAAGCACTTTAAAATCGTTATTTGCCATATATATCTCGATCGCGTTAACTTCACTATTATTCTTAGATAGAACGGCACGCCGGCTTCGCCCTGCTAAGCTTTGGGAATTCCAAGCTGCACTTGACCACCAGATTTTTAGTCTGAAAGCAACGGGTTGGCAGAGCATTGTCTGCGTTGTTGCTAGCTAAATTTAGTGCGATGCTTTTGTACTCTCCCACAATTACCGTAAAGTATCTATACCGCATTCTCAAAAATTAGTCTCGCAGTAGCCTCAACAGCAGCCAACTCGACCTTAGCTAGCTGCATATAAGTGGATGCCAACTGCTTCTAACGCCTGGTTGGTGAGAGCGAGCGGCATACAATACTGTTCGGAGTTTCTGCTGCAATCAACTGTCATTTTTGCCCGATGGGGTAAAACTTGACTAGAGATTACCGCTTTCAATTTTAAGCCTCAGTGCGCCTAATTCCCAATTAATTGTATGGTGTAGTTGATCATTGCCAAATCATCGATCGCACTAAACTGCCGTGTCTAACTCTTCGATTACCGTCACCGTTAAACTGTTCGCCGCCTTCAGTGAAGCCTACGGCGTTTCGGAACTTACACTAGAATTTCCTCTCGAAACCCCAGTTTCTCAAGTGCTCGAACGTTCGATCGCACAATATCCTCAATTAGAACAGTGGCGCGATCGCACCCGCTTCGGCCTCAACCTGGAATTTGTCTCACCCGACACCATCCTCCAAGACGGCGACGAAGTTGTACTCATCCCCCCCGTCAGCGGTGGATCGGGAGAATAGTTTCGTTGGCGATCGCGCCCGCTGACCTCAGAAACCCGGTTTCTTCCTATATTTCTCGTTCCTATTCACAAAATCTCGTAGAAACCGGGTTTCTAG
The DNA here is from genome assembly GCF_036700565.1 of Microcoleus pseudofavosus SVA1_A4. Taxonomy (NCBI): domain Bacteria; kingdom Bacillati; phylum Cyanobacteriota; class Cyanophyceae; order Oscillatoriales; family Microcoleaceae; genus Microcoleus; species Microcoleus pseudofavosus. Next base: position 2,354 of record NZ_JAUBPE010000066.1, on the reverse strand, counting down.
CCCCCATGCGCGAGCCCTGTAGTTGTGAGTTGTAGAAGCGGTGTCAAGAGTGCCGACCAATAGTTGTGAGTTACCAAGCAAAAAAAAACTTTTATAAAGTTTTGGAATAAGTTTTGCCGGCAAATCTTTCTTGAGTTCGGTTGGAAGAGAGGCTTTTCCTCTCGTTCTGCATTCCCCCGCAGAGCCTGGAAACGAGTCGGAGAAAGAGATTGAAAACGATCGCAGGTACTGCGATCGGGAACTAAATACTGCTGTTAAATCAATCCCGACTAAAAAAATCGGGTATGGTTGACGCGGTAAATTGACCGTGCTAATCTTTCATAAGACTTAGAAAACATCGCAAAACTAGAGAGTTGAGCTATGACCCAGGCGACCAGAACACAATCCACAGCAGCAACCTTCACAGCCCTCAAGTGCAAAGAATGCGGCGAAGAGTACGAACTCCAAGCCAAGCACGTCTGCGATTGCTGTTTTGGCCCGCTAGAAGTCAAGTACGACTACGAGGCCATCCGCCGCAGCGTCACCCGCCAAACCATCCAAGCCGGCCCCAACTCGATCTGGCGCTACCGCGAATTTTTACCAGTCGCTACAGATAACGTAATCGATGTCGGCACCGGGATGACTCCTCTAGTAAAATCCCACCGCTTGGCGCGCCGCCTCGGTCTAAAAAATCTTTATATTAAAAACGATGCCGTCAATATGCCCACTCTCAGCTTCAAAGACAGAGTGGTGTCAGTCGCCCTCAGCAGAGCTAGAGAATTGGGTTTCACAACGGTATCCTGTGCCAGCACCGGCAATTTAGCTAACTCCACCGCTGCGATCGCCGCCCACGCCGGCCTCGACTGCGTAGTCTTCATCCCTTCAGACTTAGAAGCTGGCAAAGTCCTCGGCACTCTGATTTACAACCCAACTGTCATGTCAGTTCACGGCAACTACGACCAAGTTAACCGCCTCTGCTGCGAAGTCGCCAATACACACGGCTGGGGATTTGTCAACATCAACTTGCGTCCCTACTATTCCGAAGGCTCGAAAACCCTCGGCTACGAAGTTGCCGAACAGCTAGGCTGGCAACTGCCCGACCACATCGTCGCCCCCCTAGCCTCCGGCTCCCTGTTCACAAAAATTTATAAAGGTTTTCAAGAATTCATCGAAGTCGGTTTAGTTGACGAAAAGAAAGTCCGGTTCAGCGGCGCTCAAGCTGACGGGTGTTCGCCCATCGCCCAAGCATTCCGGGAAGGTCGCGATTTCGTCAAACCGGTGAAACCGAATACAATTGCTAAGTCGATCGCGATCGGCAATCCAGCCGACGGTATGTACGCCTTGGAAATCGCCCGCAAAACCAACGGCAACATCGAATCCGTCAGCGACACGGAAATCATCGAAGGCATGAAACTGCTAGCAGAAACCGAAGGCATCTTCACAGAAACCGCAGGCGGCACGACGATCGCAGTCTTAAAGAAACTCGTAGAAGCAGGTAAAATCAACCCCGACGAAACCACCGTCGCCTACATCACCGGCAACGGTTTGAAGACTCAGGAAGCTGTTCAAGGCTACATCGGCGAACCCATCACCCTGGAACCAAAAATAGAAGCTTTCGAGCGCGCCCTAGAACGTGCTCGGACACTCGAACGTTTAGAATGGCAGCAAGTTTCTGTTTAATAGTCATTAGTTAATAGTCAGTAGTCATTGGTCATCAGTCATTGGTTGTGGATTGTTGGTTATTGCAACTAACAAACAATAAATAATAAATAACTACTGACTACTGACTACTGACTACTGATTACTGACTACTGACTACTGACTACTGACTACTGACTAAGGACTAAAAAAATGACTGTTAAAGTTTTAATTCCCACTCCCCTGCAAAAATTCACCAACAATCAAGCCACAATAGAATGCGGCGGTGGCAACATTTCCGAACTGATTGAATCCCTGGAAACAAATTGTCCCGGCATCAAAAAAAGCCTGTGCGACGAAAAGGGAGAACCCCGCAGATTTCTCAACTTCTACGTCAACAGCGAAGACATCCGCTTTTTGGAAGGTACAGAAACTGCTCTCCAAGATGGTGATGAAGTGAGTATTGTCCCGGCGGTTGCCGGCGGTTAAATTTGCGATCGCAGATTCTATTATGTGGAACTCGAATATACTGCGGAGAGTTATTCAAGTTCGATACAAAATCTATAAATAAACGCAGATAACTATCTAATTTATCTGCGTTTATTTGCGGTACAATAAATTTCCCTTGTTTAGGAGTTTGGCCGATCGGTCGTTTGCAACTCATATCAATTCCGGCTGCACCGGAATGATATAGAGGACACGGCAGTGCCGTGTCCCTACAATTGATCGTGGTAGGG